>DASZDE010000073.1:0-72828 GCA_035942355.1 Allosphingosinicella sp.
ATTCCCATCACCGCCGAACAAGCTGTCATCGCCTTCGCCGCCGATCAGGGTGTTGTTGCCGTAATAGCCGTAGAGATCGTCGTTGCCGGCGCCTCCATCAATATGATCGTCGCCATTGCCGCCGCCCAGCACGTCGTCGCCGCCCAAACCAGACACTATATCGTCGCCGTCATCGCCCCCGATGCTTTCGCCGCCGGCGCCGCCGGTCAGGCGATCGTCGCCGCCGCCGCCGCTGAGAAGAAGGACGTAGGTCCCGACACGGTCGCCGATCGTCAGGTCGTCGCCGAACGCGCTGCCCTGGACCCCCAGCAGCCGCTCAAAGCCGACCGCCGTTCCCTCGCCGAGCGTGAACGTACCGGTCGAGTGGAACGCGGAAAAGTCGAACGTCACTCCCGAGGACGCACCAATCAAGTCCAGCCTCACACCGTCCGAACCGGGGCCGCCGTCGAGCCTGTCGCCGAAGCCGCCGGTCAGACGGTCATTGCCCGCCCCGCCATAGAGTGCATCTCGATCCGCGTCGGCCCCGCCGGCGAGCTCGGTCACGAGCAACCGGTCGTTCCCGTCCTGGCCGAGCAGCGTGTCCCTCCCCGTACCTCCTTCGATCCAGTCAGAGCCGGCGCGGCCCGACAGCCTGTCTCGGCCGCTGCCGCCGTCAATAATGTCCGACTCCGCGCTGCCCTGGATGAGGTCGTCGCCGGCCTCGCCATAATGCCGGCCGGCCGCGCCGGCGAAGATCCGGTCGTGGCCCTCGCCGCCGAAGACCCTGCCGCCGCGATCGCCGGTTGTGATCGTATCGTTGCCGTCGTCGCCGTAAAAATAGCCGCCGTTGTCGCCGTGAAGATAGCCGTCGTAGTCGCCGCCGGTGATCTGATCGTCGCCGCCGCCCCCATGAATGACGCTGTCGGCCAGCTTCGGGCCCCGGACGGTGTCGTCGCCGTCGCCGGCGTCAATGGTGAGCGGCGCCCCGGAGAAGGCGGTTCTGGCATACAGGCTGCTCAGGTCGAGAGTGTCGCCGCGCGCGGTGCCGACCAAATTGCCGCTGACATATTCGATCCCGCCCCAGCTCCCGGCGCCGGAGCCGGCATTGAACACGGCGTCCTCGAAAACTAGCCTGTCCCAGCCGTCCCCGCCCAGCACCGTTCCGCCGACCAAGCCGCGGATCAGGATGTGGTCCTCACCGCCGCCGCCGTCGATATCGTCGCGCAGGCCTGAGCTGACGATCAGGTCGTGGCCGTAGCCGCCATTGAGGATGTTGGTGCCCGTGCCGCCGTCGATTATGTCGTTGTCGGCACCGCCGTCGATCATGTCGTGGCCGGCACCGCCCGCTATCGCATCGTCGCCCCGGGCGCCGTCCAGTATGTCGTCGCCGCCGCCGCCGTCGATGGTATCGGCAGCCCGCGTGCCGGTGAAGATGTCGTTGTCGTCACCGCCGTTGAATACAGCCACTTGTCGCCCCCCAAGCAAAGGTCATGAGCCGGCCCAATTTCCGCGTCACAACACGAAATCGGTGGCTTGCAGCGGAGTCGCGCCGTGGATTCGGACGTAGAAGTCGGCCACCGCGTCGCCGTCGGTGTCGCCGGACACGTAGCTGTTGCCCCGGATCACCTGGCTGCGCAGCTCGCCGGCCTCGCCGGAGAAGGCGGTGGCGCCGACGAAGGTGAAATTCTGGTCGCCGCCGGCAGTGGCATCGGCGTCGATCCGGCTCACATTGATGCGGTCGCCCTGAGCGAAATCGCCGATCATGTCGGCGCCGCCGCTTGTCGCGGCGGTGTCGCCATCGTAGAACAGGAACTGGTCGGCGCCGCCGCCGCCGGTCAGCAGATCCTTGCCGGCGCCGCCGGTCAGCCGGTCGGCGCCGCCGCCGCCGCGCAGCTCGTCGCGCCCGCCGAGTCCGAACAGGAGGACGCCATGGTCGTTGCCGATCAGCAGGTTGGCAAGGCCGTTGCCCTCGCCGCGCAGGCCGAGGCCGCCGAGGTTGAGCTGCTCGACATGGGCGGCGAGGCTGTGGCTCACCGCCGAGAAGACGATGTCGTAGCCGCCGCCCGCCTCCTCGATGACCTGGTCGGCGGCGGACAGCACCGAGTAGACATCGTCGCCGGCCCCGCCGCGCATGGTGTCGTCGCCGTCGCCGCCGGTCAGCCGGTCGTCGCCGTCGCCGCCGGCAAGCTGGTCGTCGCCCTTGCCGCCGAGAATCCGGTTCGCCCCTGAATTGCCGATGAGCGTGTCCCCGAAATCCGCGCCGGTGACGTTCTCGACCTCGATGATCGTGTCGATGCCGCTGCCGAACGTGAACTGCTCCTCCGCGATTTCCAGGCTTACCGTGATGGAGGAGGCCGCGGCCGCATAGGAGACGGTATCGTCGCCGCCGCCGCCGTCCATCAGATCATTGCCCGAGCCGCCGTCGAGAAGGTCGGAATCTGAGTAGCCGTCGAGGACGTCGTCGCCGTCGCCGCCGAACAGCCGGTCCTCGCCCACGAAGCCGTGCAAGGCGTCATCGCCCGCGCCTCCATCGATGAGATCGTCGCCATACTCCCAGTTACTACCCCTGCCCATTCCGATCTTGTCATTGCCGTCGCCGCCGAACAGCCGATCATCGTGATCACCGCCCTGGAGGGAATCGTTGCCGGCGCCGCCGTCCAGCTCGTCCGCGCCATCTTCGCCCGAGAGACGGTCCCTGCCCGCGTGACCGACCAGGATATCGTCCCCGTCGTTGCCGAAGATCCCCTCGTCGCCGGCACCGCCGATCAAGCGATCGCCGCCGTCGCCGCCAGTGAGAAGAACCCGATGGGCTCCGCCATGGTCGCCGATCGTCAGCTCGTCATCGAACGCGGTGCCATGGACCGCCAGCAGCTTCTCCAAACCGGCCGCGGTTCCTCCGCCAAGCGTCAGTGCACCGCTGGAGTGGAAAGCCGAAAAGTCGAACGTCACTCCGGACGTCGCTTCGATCAGGTAGAGGACCAAGCTGTCGATGCCGGAGCCGCCTTCTAGCCTGTCGCCGAAGCCGCCGGTCAGATGGTCGTTACCGGCGCCGCCATGGAGCGCATCATCGGAGGTGGCCGGGCCCGCCCTCCGCCCGGCGCCCACCAGCCTGTCGTCGCCCCCCCCGCCGAGAAGCGTGTCCCTCCCCGCGCCGCCATCGATCGAATCGGAGCCGCCGTAGCCGAACAGCCGGTCCCGCCCGGCGCCGCCGGAGATTTGCTCGCCCTGCTCGCCGCCTGCGATGAGATCGTCGCCGTCGTCGCCGTAAAGCTGGCCGCCGCCGTCGCCGCCGGTAATCCGATCGTCGCCGGCACCGCCATGAATCACGTTGTAAGCGAATTTGGCGCCGCGGATGGTGTCGGCGCCGTCGCCGCCGCCGATGGCGAGGCTTGAGCTGACGAAGCCGGTTTCGGCCACCAGGCTGCTAAGGTCGAGGGCGTCGTCGCCGGCGGTGCCGACCAGGCTCCCGGTGACGAACTCGATCCGGCGCCAGATTCCGGTGGCGGAGCCCGAGTCGAATTGGGCATCGGCGAAGATCAAGGTATCGGGCCCGCCCCCGCCGTGCACGGTTCCGCCGACCAGGCCGCGGATCAGGATGCGGTCCTCACCGGCACCGCCTCCAATATCGTCGCGCAGGCCGGAGCTGGCGATCAGGTCGTGGCCGTCGCCGCCATCGAGGATGTTGGTGCCTGTGCCGCCGTCGATCGTGTCGTTGCCGGCACCGCCGTCGATCGTGTCGTTGCCGTCCTCGCCCGCAATGACGTCGTTGCCCCCGGCGCCGTCCAATATGTCGTCGCCGCCGCCGCCGTCGATCGTGTCGGCTTCCGGAGTGCCGGTGAACGTGTCGTTGCCGTCACCGCCGTCGAATACAGCCACTTGTCGCCCCCTCAGCAAACATCATGAAGCGGGCCGGTATCGCCGTCACAACACGAAATCGGTGGCTTGCAGCGGCGCCGTGCCGTCGACCCGAACGTAGAAATCGGCGACGGCGTCGCCGTCGGTGTCGCCCGACACGTAGGTGTTGCCCTGGATGACCTGGTAGCGCAGTTCGCCGGCATCGCCCGAAAAGGCGCTGGTGCCGATGAAGCTGAACCGGTTGTCGGTGCCGGGGGTCGCCTCGTCGGCGTCGATGCCGCGCAGGTTGATCCGGTCGCCCTCCGCCCTGCTGAAATCCTCGATCCGGTCGGCGCGGGTGCGGCTGGCGCTCGAATCGCCGTCGTCGAACAGGAAGAGGTCGGCGCCGGCCTCGCCGATCAGCAGGTCGGTGCCGGCGCCGCCGGCCAAGCTGTCGTTGCCGGCGCCGCCGTTCAGATCGTCGGCTTCCTGATAGCCGTACAACCGGTCGGTGCCGTCGGCGCCGGATAGCCGATTGGCGCGGTCGGATCCGCGCAGCGTGTCGCTGAAGCCGGAGCCGGTGGCGCTTTCGATGCTGCTCAGCGTGTCGGTGCCCGCTCCGCCGGTATTCTGCGAGGCGGCCTGGCGGAGGTCGACCACGACTCGCGAGGCCGCCCCGGCATAGGTGACGGTGTCGACGCCGGTGCCGCCGAGCAGCAGGTCGTTGCCGCCATTGCCGCGCAGCAAATCGTCGCCGCCGCCGCCGGACAGCTTGTTGGCGTCATCGTTGCCGCGGAGCACGTCGTCGCGGCTCGAGCCGGACAGGTTCTCAATATTGCGGAATGTGTCGACGCCGTCGCCGGTATCCTGCGGCCCTGCGATCATCAGGCTGGCCACGATTGCCGAAGTGGCGAATTTGTAGGTGACGGTGTCGATGCCGCCGCCGCCGTCCAGCAGATCGTTACCGGCCGAGCCGATCAGCAGATCCTCGCCGCCGCCGGCGCGCAACGTATCGGCGCCCGAGCCGCCGACCAGCTCGTCGTCGCCGTTGCCGCCGACCAGCGTGTCGTCGCCGGCCTCGCCCGCCAATTTGTCGTCGCCGCCGAGCCCGGTGATGACGTTGTCGACGAAGTTGCCGGTGAGCCTGAGGCCGGCGCTGCCGGAGCGCGCGCTCAGATTCTCCAGATTCGGGCCGAGCACCCAGTGGATCGACGTCCGCACCTCGTCGGTACCGTCGTTGGCGTTCTCGAAGACCTGATCGTAGTCCCGGTCGTACTGATCGTCTTGCGGAATGTAGCCATCATAGGGCTCGTCGACGAAATAAATGTCGTTGCCGGCGCCGCCGTACATCCGGTCCCCGTGCGTGCCGCCATCGATGATGTCGTCGCCGGCTCCGGTCCTGATCACGTTGAGCTTGAAGTTGCCGGTCCAGTGCTTGTCGGTGTCGTCGAGGCTGGTGAGGATCTCGACATTCTGCTGCAGCGTGTAATCCTGGATCACGGTACGGATCTCGTCGCTGGTTCCGTCGTCGTGAGGAGTGTCGCTGTCGGGCGTCGATTCGATCACGAGGTCGTTGGCTTCGACATAATAGACGTCGTTGCCGAAGCCGCCCAGGAAGGTGTCGGCGCCGGCGCCGCCCTTGAGCTCGTTGTTGAGGCCGTTGCCGGTCAGCACCTGCCCGGTATCGACCGTGCCGGTGATCCGTTCGACGAGGTCCGGGAGCTGGTAGCTGTCGAGCGAGGTGAGCACCTCATCCACGCCGAAGCTGAAGGCGGCCTCAAACACGATGTCGCCCGCATCGTCGACGACATAGGTGTCGCTGCCCCCGCCGCCACGCATATCGTCGGCGCCGGTGCCGCCGTCGAGACGATCGCTCGCCCACCCCCCGACCAGGACGTCGTCGCCGCCGTGCCCGGCCATCGTTTTCGACCAGCCGGAGCCGCCGCTGCCGGCATTGATGACGTTGTCGAGCCCGTTGCCGCGGAGCGTCTGGTCGCGATTGCCGCCCGTCAAATTCTCCAGCCCGGCCGCCAGCTGATAATTGAGCGCGTCGGTGATGACATGGTCGGTGCCGCCGCCGGTATCGCTGACGCTGTCGCCTTCGCCGACATGGTAGGTGTCGTCGCCGCCGCCGCCGTCGATCGTGTCGGCACCCGCGCCGGTGCGAATTATGTTGGCAAGTTCGTTGCCGGTCAGGGCCTGACCTAGGTCGGACAGGCCGGTGAGGTTCTCGATGCCGGCGGCGAGCGCGTAGCTGGTGCGCGTCGTCCTCACCTGATCGAGACCGGAGGAGTCGACCACTTCGTCGCCGGCATGGTCGACGATATAGGTGTCGTCGCCGTCGCCGCCGTCCATAGAATCGCCGGACGCGCCGCCGTCGATCAGGTCGTTGCCGTCGCCGCCGATCAGCGTGTCGGCGCCGCCCAGCCCGTAAATGTCGTCATTGCCGGGGCCGCCGTTGATCGTGTCGGGATCGTTGGTGCCGGTCAGGATGTCCCGGTCAGGGGTGCCGTCGATGATCGCCATGATAAACAAACCCCCGCGAGCGTTGGAGACAATCCCCCAATCGAATCAAAATCTTGATAGGACATTCGCGGTTACCCGTACAGCCCTGTCCTGACCCTGAACGCGCGCGCCATTCGACCGGCGCGACGAGCGCCGGCTTTTGCGGCCGGGATGCGCTCCGCCAAGCGCGGTAACCGGGGCTGCTTGGCCGTGCCATTGCGGGACGGCCCGAAATCGAGCCGCGACAAGGCTTCGAATCTCAGCTTACGTGCGCGGGCCCAGCGTGTGCAGCGGGCCGAAAGGCTGGCGGACAGAGTAATGAAGTCAACCGGTTCCTGGCGTTCAGCCGCCCTCCGCCTGCAGCCGCGGGAGATGCTGGCGCTCGGCATGCTCGCGCTGTCGGCCTCGTGCGTGCCCGTCGGCACGGCCGCGCGCCCGGCCCATGCCGGCCTCACGCTGGCGCTGCCGCCGCTCGAGACGATCCAGCCGCCGCCCGCGCCCGAATCGGTGATGCGGCCGTCGCTGCCGGCCGCCAAGGCGGCCGCGCTCAACGCCGCCATCCCGTTTGCGGCGGTGGCCAACCCGGCCGCGCGATCGGCGGTGTTCCGGGCAAGCACGCCGCTCGATCAAATGCGGGCGCTCGATTGCCTCACCCAGGCGGTCTATTACGAGGCCGCGTCGGAAAGCGAGGCCGGGCAGCGGGCGGTGGCGCAGGTGGTGCTGAACCGCGTCCGCCACCCCGCTTACCCCAACAGCGTCTGCGGCGTCGTCTACCAGGGGCCGATGCGCGCCGGGGGCGGCTGCCAGTTCACCTTCACCTGCGACGGCGCGCTCGCCCGCCGTCCCTCCGCCGTCGGCTGGAGCCGCGCCCGCCGCATCGCCGCCGAAGCGCTCGCCGGCAAGGTGTTCGCCCCGGTCGGCCACGCCACCCATTATCACACGTTCGCCGTGCTGCCGCACTGGGCTTCGAGCCTGGCCAAGACGGCGGTGATCGGCGCCCACATCTTCTACCGCTGGGGCAATGGCTGGGGCGAGCCCGCCGCTTTCCACGCGCGCTATGCCGGCGCCGAGCCGCTGCCCCGCCCGGCGGCGGTGCGGGCATCCTTTGCGGGTGGGCCCCGGCTGCCCGTGCCGGGCGCAGCCTCGTACCAGCCGCTGCTGCCGGTCCCGTCCGCCGGAATTCTCGCGGCCGCCGATCCGGTGACGGCGCCCGCCCGCGAGGATGCCCTGCCCGAATCGACGATCCGGCCGGAATATCGGAATAGCGGCCGCCCGCGCGAAGTTCCGCTCGACTAGCCCCCGGCGCCGCTTGCGGCGGCCATGCACGCCTCAGGCGGCGACGTTCTTTTCCCGCTCCTCGACCACCCAATGCTTGCGGCCGAGGCGAATCATCGGAACCTTGCACCAGCGGCACTCGCTGCGCCACGCGCGGTCATAATCCCGCCGCGCCCGTTTGAACGACCGCCAGTGCCCCGCCACCATGCAGATGATGCGCATCGCTTCTCCCCCGCTTAGAAGAAGCGGCACGCTAACATAGATTGGGCAGGCGCCGCCAGCAGAGTTGGCGCGCCGGTGCTTGGCGTCCGGCTAGCCTCAGCCCCGGGCTACAGGCCCCACCATGGCAGCCGGCCGTAATAGCTCGACACTTCCTCGTCATAGGCGCGGTCCCGCGGGCGGTCCGCCTCGTCGAGGTGCAGCGCCGGCGCGTTCTCGATCTGCTCGCGGTCGAGGTCGACCACATAGCCGTCGAGGTCGACGCTGTAGGTCAGCATCTCCCACGGGATCGGGTGGACGTGCTCATTCATGCCGAGGAAGCCGCCGAACGAGAGCACCGCATAGGTGACCTTGCCGCTCCTCTTCTCGATCATCACCGAATGGATCGATCCCAGCCTTTCCTCTTTGCGGTTGTAGACCGGGGTGCCTTCCACGCGCCGCGACGAAATCAGCTCATGCGCGTGATCGATGACCATGTTCTGGTCCGTCATTGCCTGTCTCCTTCGAAGACTCAGCGAAGCTGGATCATAGCAGATTCGCGGCCATTTTGCATCGCAGAGCGCCAGTCAGTGCACGGCGCGCGACTGTTTTTCGGTCTTGGAGGCGAGCGAGAAGCGCGGTTCGGCGCGTTGCAGCGTCCCCGTCAGCAGCCCGGCGGCGTAGCGGCCGACCTCCGGGCCGTGCTTGAAGCCGTGGCCGGAGCCGGCGCCGACCAGCACCACGTTGCCCCATTGCGGGTGACGGTCGATCAGCAGGTCGCCATTGGCGCTGTTCTCATATTGGCAGACTCGCGCTTCGGTCATCGGCCGGTCCGCAAGCGCGGGAAAGCGGCGCTTCATGAAGGCACGCACGTCGGCGAGCGCCTGCTCGGACGGGATGCGGTCGCCGCTATCCGGGTCCATCGGCGGGCCGTGCTCGTCATGGGCGATCTTGAAGCCACGCGCCTCCAGATCGGGAAAGCCGTAATAAATGTCGCCGCCGTTGAAATCGGCCCAGCCGGGCAGCCGGCCCGGGCGGAAACGGTCGTCGCCGGCCTCGGGGGCGAAGAAGAATACCTCCTGCCGGGTTGGGAAGATGCGGCTGCCCAGCAAGTCCGGAAACAGCTTTGGGAGCCACGGCCCGCAGGCGAACACGAAATGCTCGGCGGGGAGCTTGTCGCCGTGGCTGGTGACGACATGGCGGAGCCGGTCGCCGCCACCCGCGGGCGGCGCGACCGCGAGCCGCTCGTAGCGGCCGCCCTTGGGCACGAATTCGCCGATCAGGGTCTGGATCGCGCGCCGGGCCATCAGCGCTCCGAAGCGAGGCTCGTACAAACCCACTGCAATGCCGTCCCAGTTCATCTGCGGGAAGCGCTCGCGGAGCTGCCGAGGCTCAAGAAGGAGGGTCTCGAACCCCAGCCGCTTATGCACCTCCATGGTTTGCACCGCATAGGGCTCCAACGTCGGAAAGAAGAATACCACGCCGGTCTGGTGGAAGATCGGCAGCCCCGCCCGGTCCGATAACGAGCGCCACTCGACCAGCGAATCCCGCGCCATCCTCGCATAGACTTCGTCGGGGCCGTAGGCGCCGCGGGTCATGCGCGATTCGCCGCCCGACGAGGCGCGGCTGTGGGCGGGGCCCCAGGCATCGACCAGCAGCACCTCATGGCCGGCGCGGCGCAGATGCTCGGCGGTCCATGCGCCGAACGCCCCCGCGCCCACCACGATGGTGCGTTCGCCGCCGCCGCTTTGGGCGATCGCCGGCGCGGCGAGCGTGGCGGTTGCCGCCGCGCCGGCGGCCAAGGCCGAACGACGGGTCATGTCGGGCATCGGCGATTCTCCTCCCGTCGTGCCAAAGCACGTCCCGCCGCCCTGGTACAGAGACTGCGAGGGGCGCGTCGAGGGTCCGCCCGCGCCGCCTTTCCGGACCTGGACCGCCTCCGGCCCCTCCCTGGTTTCCAGGGAGGGGGGAGGGGGGTGCCTAGAACGCCTTGCGCACCGTCATGCCGAAGGTTCGCGGCTGGTTGGTGCTGAAGCCGAGGCGGGCGCGCCCGCCGCGCTCACGGTCGAAGGCGAGCAAGGCATTCTCGTCGAACAGATTGTTGACATAGGCGATGATGTCGAGGCCGTTGTCCATCTCGATTCCGGCGCTCAGATTGACCAGCTGGTAATCGGGCAGCTTGAGGTCGAGCGTGGTCGAGGCGGTGGCGGGCGCGCCGCCGAACGGCAGGCCGTGGACGAAGGTGCGCGGGTTGTTCTCCTGGTCGCCCGGCTGGGTGTAACGGCTGCCGATATGCTGGAACGAGGCCGCGATGAAGGCCTCGGTGCCGTTGCTGCTGATCGGCCAGGAATAGCTCGCATTCGCCGACAGCTGGAACTTCGGCACGGACGGGAGCCGGTTGCCGTCGGCAATGCCCTCGAGGATGTCGCCATTGGCCTTGAGCAAAGTCGAATCGAACTGCGAATCGAGGATGCTGCCGGAGATCGACAGATCGAGCCCCTCGACCGGCGCTGCCGAAAGCTCGAACTCAAGGCCCATCGTATGCGCCTTGGGGGCGTTGAACACGACCCGCGAGGAGCAGGAGCCGGCATCGGCGGTGACCTGGAGGTTCTTGATCTTGGTGTAGAAGGCCGCCGCGTTGAACGTCACGCCGCTGAACTGCGACTTGACGCCGGCTTCGTAGTTCCACAGCGTCTCGTCTTCATAGGTGTTGAAGCCGCCATAAGTGGCCTCGTCGTCGTCCGAGCAGAGCGTCTCGTTCAGCGGATCGTTGACGCCGCCGAGCCGGAAGCCCTTGGCCGCCTGGACGTTGACGGTGACGTTGTCGGTGGGCTCGTAGCTGAGGATGAAGCGCGGGGCAAAGCCGTCGGACTTGGTCTCGTCGGTGACGTTGTCGCCGTTGGAGAACAAGCCGCCGGAGACGAAGCTCCTCACTTCCTTGAAGTCGAAGTAACGCAGTCCGCCAGTCGCCGTCAGCTGCCCGAAATCGTAGCTCGCCTCGCCGAACACGGCCTTCTGCTTGATGTCGTACGGGAGGTCCGCATTGTAGGGCGAGTTGAGGGGGAAGCCGTTCGCCACAGCCGCCGCGGTGCCGGCGCCGAAGCGCGCGTCGATGAACGCGTCATAGCCCGGGGTCGGCAGCCGCTGCGCGTAGACGCGGTCGACGTCCGAATAGAAGCCGCCGACCACCCACTGGAACGGGCCGGGATTGTCGGACGCCAGCCGCAGCTCCTGGCTGAACTGCTGGAGGTCGGTGGTGTCGCGCAGGTTCGACGGCAGCAGCACGCCGGCGCGCGGGAAGCCGAGGTCGACCGAGACGCTGCCGGTCAGCGCGCTGGCGTCGCGGCTGACGAGGATCTCGCGGTCGATATAGGAGGTGACCGAGGTCAGCTCGACGCCGCCGAAGCCGAAGCTGGCGGTGAGGTCGGCGAGCAAAGTGTCGTCCTTGAACTGCTCGTCGAGCAGCAGGAACTGCTGGCGCTCGTCGAAGGTCACCGGCTGGCGCCCGCCCGGCGCGTTGGGATCGGTGAAGGGATTGGCGTAGAGGTTGTAGACCTCCTGCCGGTTGAAGCCGTCGGCGCGCACTTCCTGGTAGAGCACGCGCGGCGTGATGCTGATATTTTCCGACGGCTCGAACAGGATGGCGATGCGGCCGCCGGTGCGGCGGCCGTCGTTCACGTCCTCATCGACCCGGCCGCGGGGGCGCAGCGCGTCGATGAAACCGGCATATTCGGTGTGGTAGCCGACCGCGCGGATCGCGACGGCGTCCGACACCGGGAAGTTGATGGCGCCCTTGAGGTGGCCGCCGAGATCGTCGCCATCGACCAGGTTGAGATTGCCTTCGACCAGACCCTCGACGCGGTCGGTGCGCGGCTGGTTGGTGATATAACGGACGGTGCCGCCGACCGAACCCGAGCCGAACAGGGTCCCCTGCGGACCGCGCAGGGTCTCGACGCGGTTGAGGTCGAACAGGTCGATGTCGGGCGTGAACAGCGACAGCGAGATCACCGATTCGTCGAGATAGATGCCGACCTGTTCCTTGACGCCCGGCTGGTCGCGGACGATCTGGCCCGCCGACACGCCGCGGACGGCTACCTGGCTCTGGCCCGGGCCGAGATTCTGGACGGTGAGGCCGGCGACGTTGCGGGACAGATCCTCGATCGTGGTCGCGCCCGATTTCTGGATGTCCTCCTGGCTCTGCGCGTTGATCGAGAAAGGCACGTCCTGGACCGTCGAGGCGCGCTTGGTCGCGGTGACGATGATGGTTTCGTCATCGTCGGTCTCGCCGGGGCCGGCGCCCTGCGCGCCCGCTCCGCCCTGCGCGGCCGCGGCCGACGACATGGCGAGCAGCGCCGCGAACGAGGTGCCGGCAGCAAAAGTGTTTCTTTTCCGAATAGTTGGCTGTTGGCGCTCAGACATTTCGGTTTCCTTCCCGGGCTTTGATCCGGGTTAGTTTTAGAGTGGCGCAAAAATGGCACAAGTGATGCCTCCCTGCACCGCCGTAAAATCTCTCAGCTGTTGTACGGCGGTGACACGGGGCTCCGGCGGAAAATCAGCCCTCCGTTGCTCCGCTCGCGGCCGCCGCGCAATTTCAACGCTGCTTCAAACGCTGTCCCCCACGCGGTGCGGTTAGGCCGCCCGAACCAAACCTTGGGAGGCATCATGATCGGCATCTATCACTATATCGCGGCCGGGCTGTTTGCGGCCTTCGGCCTGCTCGACCTGCTCGCCAGCGCGCGGCACTTCCCCGACGTCACCTTCTGGCGGCTCAAGGGCGCGGCCTTCACCCTGCTTTATTTCGCCGCCGCCACCGCCGGACCGCTGATGTGGGACGCGGCGCTGGCGGAGCATCGGCTGTTCGACGCGACCGTGCTGCCGCTGCCGATCCAGATAGTAGGCGGCCTGCTGCTGCTCGAGCTCGGCATCTATGCGTGGCACCGGACGATGCACAAGGTACCCTTCCTGTGGCGCTGGTTCCACCAGCTGCACCACAGCGCGGAGCGGGTCGACATCTGGGGCGCCTTCTATTTCTCGCCGCTCGACATGGCCGGCTGGAGCCTGCTCGGCAGCCTCGTCCTGGTCGGCGGCTTCGGGATCGGCGCCGAGGCGGCGATCGTCGTCGGCGTCTTCCTGACCTTCCTGTCGATGTTCCAGCATGCCAACATCCGCACCCCGCACTGGCTCGGCTATCTGATCGTTCGTCCGGAGAGCCATTCCGCGCATCACGAGCGCGGCGTCCACGGCTACAATTATTGCGACCTGCCGCTGTGGGACATGATCTTCGGCACCTTCCGCAATCCGCGCGAGTGGGACCGCCAGGCGGGCTTCTACGACGGCGCCTCGAAACGTCTGGGCGCCATGCTGATCGGGAGGGAAATCGCATGAAGAGGCTGCTCGCTTTGCTGATGCTGTTGGCGGCGCCCGCCCTCGCTGCGCCCGTCGACCAGGCGGGCTGGAACGGGCGCAAGCAGACGGTCGCGCTGCCCAACGGCACGCGCTTGGCCTATGTCGAGATGGGCGATCCGGCCGGACCGCCATTGCTGCTGCTCCACGGCTATACCGACACCAGCCGCAGCTGGAGCCTGGTCGCGCCCTATTTGCCGACGCACCGGCTGCTGATGCCGGACCAGCGCGGCCACGGCGGATCGGACAAGCCCGAATGCTGCTACGCCCCGTCGGACTTCGCGCACGACGCCAGGCTGTTCCTCGACGCCATGGGGGTCGAGCGGGCCGCGGTGGCCGGGCATTCGCTGGGTTCGATGGTGGCGCAGACGCTTGCCGCGGAGCATCCGGAGCGGGTGTCGAAGCTGATCCTGATCGGCTCGACGTCGCTGGCGCCCGTGAAACGCGGCGACTGGCTGTGGACGGAGGTCAATGGGCTGGCCGACCCGATCGAACCCGGGAGCCGGTTCATGCGCGAGTGGAGCCCGGCGAACGCGCCGACTCCGGTCGATCCCGGTTTCGCCGCCGCGGCGATGACCGAAATCCTCGCGGTCCCGCGTCACGTGTGGCGCGGCGTGCTGCGCGAGCTGGTCGACGTGCCGGTCGGCCGGCTCGCACCCGACATCAGCTCGCCGACCCTGATCCTGTCGGGCGGCAAGGACCCGATCTTCCCTCCGCACCATCACCGGGCGCTGACGAAGGCGCTCCCGCACGCGCAGGCTCATGTCTTTGCCGCGCTTGGGCACAACCTCAATTGGGAGCGGCCCGAGGAGGTGGCGGCGGCGATGGCGGAGTTCCTCGCCGCGAGTGGGGATTCACCAGCCCGGCGCGCGCGTCACGGAGCCCGCCGGTAGCTCCAGGTCTGCGCGTTGCTGCCGTCGGCGCTGGAGATGGTGGCGGTCATCGCATCGCCCTCGCGCCGGTAGGTGATGCGCTGCGGGAAATCATGATGGGGATTCTCGAACACGACGGTGGACGTGCCCGCCTTGGCCAGAATGAAGCCGACCGGCGCGCGGCCGCCGACGAACGCCCAGTAGGTGAGCGCCCCCGTCCCGTCGGGGGCGATGCGGATATATTCGAAATTCGCGCCTTTGAGGCCGGTGCCGGTGCGGCTGAGGCCCAGCATCATGCCGCCGCGGGGCGCGGTCCAATGCTCCTCCGCCCAGCCGGTCCGAGTTTCCCCCACCCACGTGCCGCTCATCCAGCCGAGCGAGTCCACAGTGAACGGGGCCATCTCCTGGGCCATGGCCGGTGAGCCGGCGGCGATCAGCATCGCCGCGGCCGCGGCTGCGAAAATGCGTGTCATCTTCGTTTCTCCCTTGACGCCTGAGCGATCTTCTCACGTCCGCACCCGCGAGTCTCCAGCGAAAACGCCCCAAAATGGGGTTGCGCGGCCGTGGCTTTGGCGGACAGGCGAGGGAGGCGGAGCGGGCCTCCCGAGGAGACCCGCTCGCGCATCGCCGGCAGAAGTCAGTAGGCGAGGCCGTAATAATCGTGGACGCGCTCGCCATAGGAGCGGTCGAAGCTCGGCTCGCTGTCGCGGTCGAAGCTCGGCGCCCGCTCGAGGTCGCGCTCGGTCATGTCGATCCGGTAGCCGCCGGCGCGGGTGTCGTAGGTCAGCACCCGCCATGGCAGCGGATAATAACGCGTACCCAGTCCGAGGAAGCCGCCAAAGGTCATCACCGCATATTCTACCCGGCCGGAGATCTTATCGACCATGAAATTGTAGATGCTGCCGAGCCGGTGGCCGTCGCGGCCGTAGACGGCCGTGCCTTCAACCTTGTTGGACGCGATCAGCCGGCCGGTCTCGTCGATCGGCAGCCCCGGGCGATGGTCGTCGCGGCCGAATTCGCGCTCGCGCCGCTGATCCCGGTCGGAGAAGCGGTCATAGCCGCCGAAGCGGCCGCCGCGCTCGCGGTCCTCGTCGCGGCCGCGCCAGCCGCCGCCGAACATGCCGCGCTCGCGGCCATAGCCGCGCTCGCGGCCGCCCCGGTCGCGGCTGCGCGTGTAGCTGTCGTCGTCATAACGGTCATAACCAGCCATCTCGAATCTCCTTCATTGCCATGTTTGAGGGGGAATGGGAGCGGCGGCCCCGCGACGCGAGACCGCCTTGCCCGTGCCGCTCAGGACGAGCCGCGGCCGCCGCGAGCCTCGCCGCCTGCCTCGGCCGGCTCCGCGGCCGAAGCGCCGCTGAGGCCGCCCGACGCGGTCGCCGAGCCGGCGGTGCTGCCGGCCGAGCCGGTGCCCGACATATTGCCGCTGAGGCCGCTGCTGCGGGCGCTTTCGCCGCCGCCCCGGCCTTGCCGGCTTTGGCGCCAGCTGCCGAAATCGCTTTCGAACTGCTGCTGCCGCTCGCGGCAATATTCCTCATAATCGCGGTCGAGCTCGGCGATCTGCCGCTCGCGCCAGCTGCGATAATGGTCGTCGAAGTCGGCGCTCAGGCTGCCGCCGCTGAAGCTGCGCCGGCCGCCGCGATAATCGCCCTGACCGCCGAACCCGCCCTGGCCGGAGCCGCCGCCATAATCGCCCTGGAAGCCGCCCCTGCCGTGCTCGCGGCCATAATGGCTTGGGCGACCGGCATCATCGCCGCCGCCCCAGGGCTCGCCGGGGCCGTCCGACCCGCCGCCGGCATAGCGGCCGTCCCGCTCGCGGCGGCGCTGCGCCTCTTCGTCGCCCAACCAGGACCGCACTTCGTCGCCGGCGCGATCGAAGAAGCCGCGATCGTCCCCGCGCGATCTTCCCTCGCCTTCGCCACCCGGGCGGCCGCGGCCCGAGCCGCCGCGCTCGTCGTCGCTGAAGATGGACTCGCGGCCAGAGCCGCCGCGCTCCTGCTGATAGCGATTATCTGCCATGAGGCATCTCCTCCGATGTCGCTTGAAGGGCATTTCCGCCCGTGGCGGATCAACGGACAAGCGGCCGGGGCCGTTCCGCGATTCGGCGCGCGGCACGGCTCGGCCCGCCTCTCCGCCGGCGATCGCCGCAAGGCGCGGCCACGAAGCCGCCGACCGCTGGTCTTGCGGACCGGCAGAAACTCTGGGACAGGAGGAGCGGGGAAAATCTGGAGCCCGGCATGAACCGATTGCCGCTGCAGCCGAAGGCCGCCGACGCCGCCCCGGCCGGCCGAGCCAGTACCGTGCGGCCGCCGCTGCGGCGCCGGCTCTACCTCCAGCTCGATCCGAGGGCGTGGCCGAAACCCGGGCTGTCGCCGCTGAACACCCTGGTGACGGCGGCGATCATCGTGGCCACCGCCGCTGCCATCGCCGAGACCGAACCGTTGGTGACCACCGGCCGCGAGCGCCTGTTCGAGGCGCTGGAGCTCGGCTTCGGCATCTTCTTCCTCGCCGAATATGCGGGCCGGCTGTGGACGGTGGTCGAGGACCGCGGGTCGCGCCCGGCCTGGCGCTGCCGGCTGGCCTTCGTGCGCTCGCCGGCCGCGATCTTCGACCTGCTGGCGATCCTTTCGGCGCTGCTTCCGTTCGTCGGGGCGAGCGGGGCGATGCTCCGGCTGGTGCGGCTGCTGCGCATCTTCCGCCTCGCCAAGCTCGGCCGGATGAGCGCCGCGCTCAGGAACCTCAGCTCGGCGGTGGCGTCGCGCCGGTTCGAGCTCGCCGCCACGGTCGGCCTGGCGCTGATGCTGGTCGTGTTCGGGGCCACCGCGCTCTACTGGATCGAGGGCGAGATCCAGCCCGACAAGTTCGGCAGCATCCCGCGCGCTCTGTGGTGGGCGGTGGTGACGCTGACGACGATCGGCTATGGCGACCTCTTTCCGGTCACGCCGCTCGGCAAGCTGGTCGCCGCCTTCGTCGCCGTGGCCGGCATCGGCCTGATCGCCATGCCCACCGGCATCCTCGCCTCCGCCTTCAGCGAAGCTTCACAGCGCGCCAAGGCGGGCTGATCCAGCGCCCTCCGCGGCGCCGGGCCAAGGCCGCTTTCGGATGGGGGGCACGGCTGGTAGACGCGGCCGGACGATGGACGGATTTTCGCTCCCGACCCTTGGCCTGATCCTGCTGGTGGCGTCGCTGGTGGCGATGATCTCGCGGCGGGCGCGAATGCCGTACAGCGTCGGCCTGGTCGCGGCCGGAATTGCCCTGGCCTTGCTGCCGACGGGAGCGCAGCCGGCGCTGTCGCGGGAGCTGATCTTCAACATCTTCCTGCCGCCGCTCGTCTTCGAGGCCGCCCTGCAGCTCCACTGGCGCCGCTTCCGCACCGAGCTTCCGCTGACGCTGACCCTCGCCTTCCTGGGCGTGCCGATCGCGGCGGCGGCGGTCGCCGCCGGCATGCATTTCGTGGCCGGCTGGAGCTGGATCGGCGCCGCCCTGTTCGGCGTGCTGATCGCCGCCACCGACCCGGTCTCGGTGATCGCCGCGTTCAAGGAGATGAAGGTCCAGCCCCGCCTGGCGATGGTGGTGGAATCCGAAAGCCTGCTCAACGACGGCGCCGCCGCGGTCGGCTTCGGCGTGCTCGCCGCGATCGCGGTCGGCGCCGCCTCCGGGCCCGGCGCGGTCGCCGTCTCCTTCCTGTGGACGGTGTTGGGCGGCATCCTCGCCGGCGGCCTCGTCGCGGGGGCAGTGCTGCTGATCGCCGGCCGCACCGAGGACCATCTCGTCGAGATCACGCTCACCACCATCGCCGCTTACGGCTCGTTCCTGCTGGCGGAGCATTTCCACACCTCCGGCGTGCTCGCCTCGCTCGCCGCCGGCCTGATCGTCGGCAATATCGGCTGGATGGGCTCGATCTCGGACAGCGGCCGCGGCCCGGTGCTGGCCTTCTGGGAATATGCCGCCTTCCTCGCCAATTCGGTGGTGTTCATCCTGATCGGCATCCACGAGGCGCAGCAGCCGATCGGCCTGTTCTCCGGAACTGCCGCGCTCGCGATCGGGCTGGTGCTGCTCGGCCGGCTGATCGCCGTTTATCCGTTGTCGGCCTTGTTCGCGCCGACCCGGCTGAAGCTTTCGGCGCCCTACCAGCACGTGCTGTTCTGGGGCGGGCTGCGCGGCGCGCTCGCGCTCGCGCTGGCGCTCGCGCTGCCCGACGCGGTGCCGGAGCGCCGGGAAATCATCGTCATCGCCTTCGCCGTGGTCGCCTTCTCGATCTTCGTCCAGGGCCTGACCATGCCGTGGCTGCTCCGCCGCCTGAGGGTGACGGCCGACAGCGGCGACAAGGAAGGCGGAGCATCGGCGGGGCAGGCGGGGTGAACCTTGCCCGGTCGGAAGGGAAAGCCAAGCCGACATACGAGAAAGGGAGTCTCAGAGGATGCACATCCTTTATTATTCGCCCGGCGCCTGCTCGCTGGCGCCCCACATCGTCCTCGAGGAGACCGGCATATTGTTCGAGGCGCGGCGCGTCAGCATCGCCGACGGCGAGCTGCGCAGCGCCGACTATCGCGCGATCAACCCGAAGGAGCGGGTGCCGGCGCTGGCCGTCGACGGCGAGGTGCTGACCGAGGTGCCGGCCCTGCTCGCCTATCTGGCCAGCCTCGCGCCCGCGGCCGAGCTGGTGCCGCCCGCGGGGACGGTGGCATTCGGCCGCTGCTTCGAGTTGATGGCGTTCCTGTCGAGCTCGCTCCACATCGCTTATGCCCAATTGTGGCGGCCGGAGCGCTTCCTGCCCGAGGATTTCGCCGGGCGCGGCGCCTTCACCGAGCAGGGCAGGAAAACGGTCCGCCGCCACAGCGCCGAGATCGAGGCGGGGCTCGGCGGGGAGTGGGCGCTCGGGCCGCGCTACAGCATCGCCGACGCCTATCTGTTCCCCTTCTACCGCTGGGGCGTCCGGATCGGCCTTGCCATGGCGGATGAGCATCCGCGCTGGACGGCGTGGAAGGACCGGATGATCCGCCGCCCAGCGGTGATCCGCGCGGTCGGGCGCGAGGGGATCGGCTTCGACTGGGCGCCGGTTTGATCGAGCGGGAGCAGCGCGACGCGGCAGCTGCGTCCGACGGCTCTTGAAACCGTCCGTATGGGTACTAAATCTTCCTCGCCGGATGCCAGAACGGGTCCGGCATGAGGGCCCCGCCCTCGCGGAGCATCGGGTGAGCATCGCCCCGCGATGCCCGGGTCATGCGCCGGATGCTCTCACATTCACGTTGCTCAAAGGAGGACATGGATATGAGGACAAATTTCGACTTCACCCCGTTCCGCCGCTCGACGGTCGGCTTCGACCGGCTGTTCGACCTGCTGGAGAACGGCACTTCCTTCCAGGCTGACGAGAGCTACCCGCCCTACGACGTCGAGCAGGCCGATGCCGACCGCTACCGGATCACGCTCGCGGTCGCCGGCTTCCGGCCGGACGAGATCGACATCACCGCCAAGCAGAATCTGCTGGTCGTGTCGGGCCGCAGGCAGGAGAATGGCGAGCGCAGCTATGTCCATCGCGGCATCGCCGCCCGCTCGTTCGAGCGCAGCTTCGTGCTCGGCGACTATGTCCAGGTCAAAGGCGCGGAGCTCAAGGACGGCCTGCTCTCGATCGAACTCGTGCGCGAGATCCCCGAGGAGATGAAGCCGCGCAAGATCGCGATCGGCGGCGGCAGCTCCACCATCGCCGACCAGCGGGCCGGCAACGACAACCCGGAGCGCGCGGCGGCGTAAGTCCGGCCCGCGTCCGTCGGCGGCCCCGGCCCGACGCCGGGGCCGGCCGGCACGTGCCACTCTAACCAACCATGGAGGCAAGCTATGAACATGCGTGACCTGATCCCGTGGGGCCGGCAGAGCAGCACGGCCCCGGCTGTCTATCCGCGGGAAGAGAGCAACCCCCTCGTCAGCTTCCGCCGCGACGTCGAACGGTTGTTCGACGATTTCTTTCGCGGCACCGGCCTTGGCCCCAGCCTTGGCTCCGGCTTCGGTTCCGGCCTGGGGCTCGGGGGCGGCTTTGGCGGCGGGCTGGCCTGGCCGAGCGTCGAGGTTAGCGATACCGACCGGGAAGTCCGCATCACCGCTGAGGTCCCCGGCATGAGCGACAAGGACGTCGAGCTGCTGATGGAGGACGGCGTGCTGACGATCCGCGGCGAGAAGAAGAGCGCGACCGAGGATAAGGACCGCGGCTATTCGGAGCGCTATTACGGCCGCTTCGAGCGCCGCATCGCCCTTCCCTCGGGCGTCGACGAGCAAGGCGCCAAGGCCGACTTCCGCGACGGGGTGCTGACCGTCACCCTGCCCAAGTCGCCGGAAGCGGAGCGCGGCCGGCGCATCCCGATCAACGCGGAAACCAAGCACTGATTGCGCGTTCCAGCCCCGGCTCTCCCGGCCCAGCCCGGGAGCCGGGGCGCTTTCTCGGCCGCGTGAGGCACGCATGAAGCAGCAAGCGGAGCGGAGCGGCGGACCGGGACCGGAGCCCGGCGCGGGCACGGCAGCGCTGCTCCTCATGCTGGCGATGCTGATTTCGGCCTTCCTCGGGGCGGCGGCCTTCTGGTGGCTGTCGGGGCGGTCGGCGGACAGGCCCGTCGCCGAGCTGCCGGCGCCGGTGCCGGTGACGGCAGTGCCCTTGAGCCGGCTCACGTTGTCGCCGCTGGTCGAGCGGGCGGCGCCGGCGGTGGTGAACATAGCGGTGCTCCAGCCCTCGCCGCTCGAGCAGAACCCGCTGCTGCGCGATCCCTATTTCCGCCATTTCTTCCGGGTGCCGGACGAAGCGCTGGCGCCGCGGCTGTCGGCGGGCTCGGGCGTCATCGTCGACGCCGGCCGCGGCCTCGTGCTCACCAACCACCATGTCGTCGACAATGCCCGCGCGATCGAGGTGACCATCGGCGAGCGGCGGGTCGAGGCGCGGCTGCTCGGCAGCGACCCGGGCACCGACATCGCCGTGCTGCAGATCCCCGCCCGCGGCCTCAGCCAGCTGCCGCTCGGCGATTCGAGCCGGCTCGAGGTCGGCGACTATGTGGTCGCGATCGGCAATCCGTTCGAGATCGGCCAGACGGTGACCGCCGGCATCGTCAGCGCGCTCGGGCGGGGCCGCAGGGGCAGTGGCCCGACCTATGTCCAGACCGACGCGCCGATCAACCCGGGCAATTCGGGCGGGCCGCTGATCAGCATGCGCGGCGAAGTGATCGGCATCAACTCGGCGATCATCGGCCCCGGCGAAGGCAATGTCGGCATCGGCCTGGCGGTGCCTTCCAACACCGCCCGGCGGGTGATGGAGATCGTCGTCGAGCGGAGCGGCGCCGCGCCGGGCGCAGCGCGCTGAAGGCCCCTGGCAACAGGCCTGGTCAGGGCGCTCGGCAGCGCCCTTCGGCGAACCGGCACCGACCGCCAGGACCGACCTGTGAGATAGCTTTGGCACTCAACCGGAAAGAGTGCTAAACACGGTCTCCGCCGCCGTTGCCATTCAACGGCGCATGCGCCGAAAGCAGACCCCTCACATGGCAGCCAAAGATGTGCGCTTCGCCCACCATGCCCGCGAAGGGATCCAGCGCGGCGTCGACATCCTCGCCGATGCGGTCAAGGTGACGCTGGGCCCCAAGGGCCGCAACGTGCTGCTGGACAAGGGCTGGGGGAGCCCGCGGATCACCAAGGACGGGGTGACGGTCGCCAAGGAGATCGAGCTCAGCGACAAATTCGCGAACATGGGGGCGCAGCTGCTGCGCGTGGTCGCCTCGCGCACCAGCGACCATGCCGGCGACGGCACCACCACTGCGACCGTGCTCGCCCAGGAAATCGTGCGGCAGGGGATGAAATCGGTCGCGGCGGGCGCCAATCCGATGGACCTGAAGCGCGGCATCGACCTGGCCGTCAGTCGGGCCGTGCAGGATCTGGAGGCGCGGTCGCGCCCGGTTTCCAGCCGGCAGGAGATCGCCCAGACCGGCACCGTATCGGCCAATGGCGATGAGGAAATCGGCGGCATGATAGCAACGGCGATGGACAAGGTCGGCAAGGAAGGGGTGATCAGCGTCGAGGAGGCGACCGGGCTGACGCTCGAGCTCGACCTCGTCGACGGCATGCAGTTCGACCGCGGCTATCTGTCGCCCTATTTCATCACCGATGCCGAGAAGATGATCGTCGAGCTGGACGAGCCCTACATCCTTCTCCACGAGCGCAAGCTGGGCAAGCTGCAGGACCTGCTGCCGCTGCTGGAAGCGGTGGCGCAGAGCGGGCGGCCGCTGCTGATCATCGCCGAGGACATCGAAGGCGAGGCGCTGGCGACGCTGGTCGTGAACAAACTGCGCGGGGGCCTCAAGGTGGCCGCCGTCAAGGCGCCCGGCTTCGGCGACCGGCGCCGGCTGATGCTCGAGGACATCGCCGTGCTGACGGCCGGCGAGGCGCTTTCCGAGGAGCTCGGCGTCAAGCTCGACAGCGTCACGCTCGACCGGCTCGGCTCCGCCAAGCGGGTCGTGATCGACAAGGACAAGACGACGATCATCGACGGCGCCGGGACCAAGGAGGCGATCGAGGCGCGCGCGCAGGCGATCCGCGGCGAGATCGAGCGCTCCGACAGCGAATATGAGATCGAGAAACTGCAGGAGCGGCTGGCCAAGCTTTCCGGCGGGGTTGCCGTGATCAAGGTCGGCGGCGCCAGCGAGACCGAGGTGAAGGAGCGCAAGGACCGCATCGAGGACGCGCTTCACGCGACCCGCGCGGCCGTGGAGCAAGGGATCGTGCCAGGCGGCGGGACCGCCTTGCTGTACGCGGCCCGATCGCTCGAGGGGATCAACGCCGCCAATGAAGACCAGGAGCGCGGCATCGACATCGTGCGGCGGTCGCTGCAGGCCCCGCTTCGCCAGATCGCGGAGAATGCCGGCTTCGACGGCGCGGTCGTGGCGGGCCGGCTGATCGACGGTAAGGACGAGACGCTCGGCTTCAACGCTCAGACCGAAGTCTATGAGAATCTGGTCGCGGCCGGCGTGATCGACCCGACCAAGGTGGTGCGATCGGCGCTCCAGGATGCCGCTTCGGTGGCGGGGATGATCATCACCACCGAGGCCGGGGTGACGGAGCTTCCCGACGACGTTCCGCTGGCGGCATAAGGAGATCGTCATGGCCACCGACATCAAGCTGAGCCCCGGCGAGCTGAGCTGCTTTACCGACAGCGAGCCGTTTTGGGTGATCTGGCAGGTCAGCCGGCAAGCGCGCGGCAACCGCATCCGGCGGATCTCGCAGGATTACCCAACCGCGGCGCGCGCCGAAGCCGACGCGGCCCAATATCGCAGGTCGGGCGTCGTTACCTGGGTCGAGGAGGCGCGACGTCTGGCGCCGGCCAACGTGCCCGCCGAGGCGGTGGAGGCGCTTCGCGCCGGCGCCGGCCCCGCCGCCGAGGTGGTAAGGTCGATCGGCTCCGCCGCCGCCTGAGCTTGACTTTTTGCACTGCAGCATGCATAAGGCTGCCCAGCGAAGCATCATCGCAGCGTGATCGCCCCAACCGGGCCGGCTCTGCTTCGTAGATTTCCAGGCTTTCCCTGTTCACGCGGGTCGGCACAAGGCCCCCGCGAAAGCATTGCTTTGCGGGGTCCATCACCCGCTGCGTTCCTGCGCGCCGTTCCGGCTACGCGGCCCGCCGCACATTTTGTGAGTCACCTTACCATGTCATTCGAAAATCTAGGGCTGTCGCAGCCCGTCCTGCAGGCGCTTGCGCTGAAGGAATATTCTGTCTCCACCCCGATCCAGGAGCAGGCGATCCCGCTCCTGCTCAAGGGCCGCGACCTGCTCGGCATCGCCCAGACGGGCACCGGCAAGACGGCCGCGTTCATGCTGCCGTCGATCGACCGGCTCAGCCGGTCGGACAAGCGCCCGCAGCCGCGGACCTGCCGGATGCTGGTGCTGGCGCCGACGCGCGAGCTCGCCAGCCAGATCGCCGAGAGCGCACGGGCGTATAGCCGCTTCAGCCACATGAGCGTCGCCACCGTGTTCGGCGGCACCTCGGTCGCCAAGGACCGGCAGGCGCTGGCGCGCGGCGTCGACGTGCTGGTGGCGACGCCCGGGCGCCTGATCGACCTGATCGAGCAGGGCTTCCTGACGCTGCGGGCGGTCGAGATCCTGGTGCTCGACGAGGCCGACCAGATGCTCGACCTCGGCTTCATCCATGCGCTGAAGCAGATCGTCAAGCTGCTGCCGGCCCGACGCCAGACCCTGTTCTTCTCGGCGACCATGCCGAAGGCGATCCGGGAACTGGCCGATCGCTTCCTCACCGATCCGGCCGAAGTGTCGGTGGCGCCGGCCGCGACCACGGTCGAGCGGGTCGACCAATATGTCACCTTCGTCCAGCAGGCGGAAAAGCAGGCTTTGCTCACCATGATGCTGCGCGCCGGCTTTTCCGAGCGCGGCAATATGGACCGCGTCCTCATCTTCACCCGCACCAAGCATGGCGCCGACCGGGTCGTCAAATTGCTCGCCGGCAACGGCATCGCCGCCAACGCCATTCACGGCAATAAGAGCCAGCCGCAGCGCGAACGCGCGCTCGCCGAGTTCAAGGGCGGCAAGGCCAAGATCCTGGTCGCGACCGACATCGCCGCGCGCGGCATCGACGTGTCGGGCGTCAGCCACGTCATCAACTTCGAGCTGCCCAACGTCTCCGAACAATATGTGCACCGGATCGGGCGGACCGCCCGGGCGGGCGCGGCCGGCGTCGCCATCGCTTATTGCGCCGAGGACGAGCGGGCCTACCTCAAGGGGATCGAAAAGCTTACCCGCCAGCGCATCGAAGTGGTGCCGTTGCCCGAGAATTTCGTCGCCGAGGCGAACCGGATCAAGGCGAGCCGCGTCGGCCCCGCGCCCGTCGAACGGCTGGAGCGGGCTGCCGAGGACCGCAACCGCGTCCGCCGGCCGAAGAGCCGCCGGCCCAATTTCGGTTCGGCCGGCGCGCCCCGGAGCAATCGGGCGCGGCGCAGGGCTTCGGGGCGTTAAGAGCGGCGCCCATTCTGTCATCCCAGCGCAGGCCGGAACCCAAGACCACGAGACGTGTCGAAAACATAGTGTTCTTGGGTTCCGGGGTTCCCCGGAATGACGGGTGGTGGAACGTAGCCTCTCCCCTCGAAGGGCGAGGAAAGCTACGGGCGTCTTGTGATCCGCGCCTCCGCCCTGCTGCTCCTCTCGCTTCCCGCCCCGGCGCTTGCGCAGGAGCAGGAGATCGTCGTCACGGGGCGTGGGCTCGGCGAGGCGGTCGGTGAGGACGTGTACGACGTCGTGGAGATCGGCCGCGACCGCCTGGCCGGCTCGGCCTCGAACCGGCTCGACGAGATTTTGAAGGACGTGCCCGGCTTCCAACTGTTCCGGCGGTCGGACGCGCGCTCTGCCAATCCGACCAGCCAGGGCGCGACCCTGCGGGCGCTCGGCGGCAACGCGTCGAGCCGGGCCTTGCTGATCCTGGACGGGGTGCCGCAAAGCGATCCGTTCGGCGGCTGGGTGAACTGGCCGGCCTACGATCCGCGGCGGCTCGGCCGGGTGCGGGTGGTGCGCGGCGGCGGCAGCGGCGCTTCGGGGCCGGGCGCGCTGGCCGGTACGATCGAGCTCGAAAGCGCCGGGCCGGGCGAACTCGAAGGGGTGAGCGGCGACCTCGCTTATGGCAGCCGCGACAGCCTCGACGGCCATGCCAGCCTGGGCGCGCGCCTCGGCGGCGGTTTTGCAAGCCTGTCGGGGAGCTTCGCCCGCGGCGACGGCTTCGTTCCTATCGTCGAGGAGGATCGCGGACCGATCGACCGGCCGTCGCCTTATGAGCAGGCGAGCGTGGCGGTGCGGGGGGTGGCGCCGGTTGCCGCGGGCGTCGAGCTGCAGGCGAGCGGGCTGTGGTTTTCGGATGAGCGCGAGCGCGGCGTGCCCTTCACCGCCATCCGCACCACCGGCTACGATGCCTCGGTGCGGCTGGTCGGGCGGCGCTGGTCGGCGCTCGCCTATCTGCAGACGCGGGACTTCTACAACAGCTTCGCGGCGATCGACGACGTGCGGTCGGTCGCGAACCAGGTGGCGGAGCAGTATCAGGTGCCCTCATCCGGGCGTGGCGCCCGCCTCGAATATCGGCCGGCGCTCGGCCCCGTCCAGCTCCGGCTCGGCGGCGACTGGCGCGACACGGCCGGCCGCACGCAGGAGCGTTTCTTCTTCCAGAATGGGATCGGGACGCGGCGGCGGATCGCCGGCGGGCGCACGCGCACGCTCGGCAGCTTCGCGGAAGCGGCTTGGGAAAGTGGGCCGCTGACGGTAACCGGCGGCGGCCGGATCGATCGGTGGCGGATCGAGGACGGTTTCCTCGACGAGCGCGAGTTCGCCACGGGCGCCGTCCTGAACCGGGTCGCCTTCGCCGACCGATCCGGGTGGGAGCCGACCGGGCGGGCAGGGGCGGCGTACCGGCTGTCGGACCCGGTGACGGTACGGGCCGCCGCCTATCTCGGCTGGCGGCTGCCCACGCTCAACGAGCTCTACCGGCCGTTCCGGGTCGGCGCCGACGCCACCGCCGCCAATGCCGCGCTTGCCCCGGAGCGGCTGCGCGGGATCGAGGCCGGGATCGTCGTTCGCCCGGCGAGCCGTGCGCAGCTCAGCGCGATCGCCTTTCACAATCGCCTCGCCAACGGCATCGCCAACGTGACTCTGGGCGAGGGGCCGGGGGTCTTTCCCGGCGTCGGCTTCGTCGCGCCGGGCGGGCAATATCGGCAGCGGCGGAACCTGGAATCGATCGTATCCCGCGGGATCGAGCTGGACGGGCGGCTCGAGCTCGGCGCGTGGACGCTGTCCGGCGGCTATTCCTATGCTGACGCCGAGGTCCGTGCGACCGGCGCGGCCTTGCCGCTCGACGGACTGAGACCGGCCCAGACGCCGCGGCACACGGGCGCCGCGACCATTGCATGGCGCGGCGGCGACGGCGCGCGGGCCGCGTTCACCGCCCGCTATGTCGGCGGCCAATATGAGGACGATCTCAACCAGGCGCTGCTCCCCGCTGCGCTCACCTTCGACGCGGCGGCCTCGTTGCCGCTGACCCGCGCTTTGGCGATCGAAGCGCGCGCGGAGAACCTGGCCAACCGGCGAGTGGCCGCTGCCATCGCCGACGGCATCGTCGAGCGGGCGACGCCGCGGACGCTGTGGGTCGGGCTGAGCTTCCGCCACTGAGGCGGGGAAGGATCGGCTTGCGCCGCCCGGCAAAAGGTCTGACACCGGGCGGGGAACGACGGGAGAAGCACATGCTGTTGGCGAAGGCTTGCCTGGCTGTGGCCATGGCGCCGCTGTTGCTGGCGGGGTGCGGCGGCGGACAAGCCGAACCGGCCGCCGAATCCGCCGCCGAGACTGGTAACGAGTCCCGCATGAAGGAGGGCGACGCGGACCAGATCCTCAAGGCCGAGACGCTGCAGGCGGTGTTCGACGGCTTCGAGATCGGCGACCTGGTCTGGGCCAGGCTGTCGGCACCGGGACGGGAGGAGCTAACCGCCCTGGTCGGCAATCGTCCGGGGCTCGAACATTTCCTCGCCGCGCATCGCGGACGGCCGCTGACGCTCAGGATCGAGACGGTCCGCACCTATGTCGAGCAGGCCGGCGGCGCGCTCGAGACGCAACGCATCGCCGATGCGCAGACCGCTGAAACCAATGTCGACGCCTGGTGGCAGACGCTCGATCCGGCCGATCGCCGAGCCGCCGAGCAGGCGACCGAACGGATGATGTACCCGCCGGGCTAGGAAAGGTCGCCCGCCTTGCGCTCCGTTCGCCTTGAGAGGAGGCGGAATGGAAAGCAGCGACCGGCGACAAAGGTCGGGCGTTGCAGCGGCGGTGCCATCGTGAGAGTAGATCGCCGCGATGAAGGAGGAAGCTGCCTTATGCCGCCCGTCGATCGCCGCCAATTCGTCGCGCTGGCCGGGGCCGCGGCCACGGCGCTGGCCGCGCCGTCAGCCGCCGCGCCGGTGAAGCCCGCGCTCGCACCGATGACCGGCGGCGCCAAGCCGATCGGCCGCGACGAGCGCGAGCGCCGGCTCGCCAAGGCGCAGCGGCTGATGCGCGAGCACGGGCTGTCCGCGCTGCTGATCGAGCCGGGCTCGAGCCTGGTCTATTTCACCGGCGTGCAATGGTGGCGCAGCGAGCGGCTGACGGCGGCGGTGATCCCGGCCGAAGGCGAGGCTGCGATCTTCACGCCGTTCTTCGAGGAGCCGTCGGTGCGCGAGAGCCTCGGCATCGCCGCCGAGATCCGCACCTGGAACGAGGATGACGACCCGCTGCAGCTGGTCGGCGGCTGGCTCAAGCAGCGGAAGCTCGGCGCCGGCCCGGTGGGGATCGAGGAGACGGTCCGCTATTTCGCCGTCGACGGGTTGAAGCGCGCGCTCCCCGGCGCCGAGATCCGTTCCGGTGCGGCGGTGGTGCGCGGCTGCCGAATGGTCAAGTCGCCGGCCGAGCTCGCGCTGATGCAGCTGGCCGCCGACGTCACCGTCGCCGCCTACCGCCATACCTGGCCGCGGATCGAGCGCGGCATGACCCCCGCCGACATAGGCGCGATCATGAATGAGGCGACGGCCGCGCTCGGCGGCCATCCGGAGTTCGCGCTGGTGCTGCTCGGCGAGGCGAGCGCCTATCCGCACGGCTCGGGCAAGCCGCAGCAGGTCAGGGAGGGCGAGGTGGTGCTGATGGATTGCGGCTGCAGCGTCCACGGCTACCAGTCCGACATCTCGCGCACCTTCGTGTTCGGCGAGCCGAGCAAGCGCCAGCGCGAGGTCTGGAACCATATGAAGCGTGGCCAGGAGATCGCCTTCGCGGCCGCACGGCCCGGCGCGCCAGCCGGCAGCGTCGACGATGCCGTGCGCGCTTATTACGAGACGCTCGGCTACGGCCCCGATTATCGCCTGCCCGGCCTGTCGCACCGCACCGGCCACGGCATCGGACTCGACGGCCACGAGCCGGTCAACCTGGTGCGCGGCGAGACGACGCCGCTGGCGCCGGGCATGTGCTTCTCGAACGAGCCCGGCATTTACATACCGGGCGCCTTCGGGGTCAGGCTCGAGGATTGCTTCCACATGACCGCGACCGGGCCGCGCTGGTTCTCGACCCCGCCGCCGTCGCTCGGCAAGCCGGTCGGCTAGAGCGGCCTTCCCGCCACGCACCGGTCCAACTCGACCGGGTCGTGGGCGCACAGCACGCGTATCTCCGCGCGGTGCTCGATGGAGAGACGGCGGACCCATTCCGGGCGAGGCGGGACCCGTCTCATGGCATCATCCGCCGGCTTCCGGCTCCTCCGCCGGGACGTCCTGGAAGTAGGGCTCGACCGGCCCCGACAGCTTGACGGTCATCGGCTGGCCGTAGCGGTCGAGGCTGCGCCCGGCCGCGACCCGAATCCAGCCTTCGCTGACGCAATATTCCTCGACGTTGGTCTTCTCTTCGCCCTTGAAGCGGATGCCGACGCCGCGCCGCAGCAATTCGGCGTCGAAAAACGGGCTGCGCGGGTTGAGCGACAGGCGGTCCGGAGGGGTGTCGGTCACGGCTCTTCTCCCGGTCTGGCGTACGGCACCGGCTTAACCGGCAAGCCCGTCAAAGCCAACCTGCCCGTCGGGCTGAATCGCGCGGCCTCTGGCCCCCCAGGCAGCGGTCGTGGCCCGGCCCGGCCGGTTCATCGGCCGGCTTCCTGCACCGTCGGGGGCGGCGGGATAGCGATCGCTGCTTCGATAAGATGCGGCTGGAGGGGAGGATTTCGAGACTTGCGGCCGCGATCCCACGGCACGTTGGTGAGGCCGATGGGGTAAAGGCATAGCTCGCCATTCGGGCGGATCCTGAGGCGAAGGAAGCTCTTGTAGCCGCGATGCGCAAATGACGAGAATGCCTCGTTCCAATGCCGCTTAAACAGGCCGAGAGCGACCCACAAATAGGTTCCGAACACGCTCGCCGACACCAGCGCCGAAGCGGCACTGGCGGCGACCAGCGACGCGAAGGAGCCCCAGCCCCCGTCCCACCAGCCGGCGGTGCCACGGATCACCCAGCAGGTCGCGACGGTGACGGCGGCAGCCTGGGCCAGTGCGTGGAGCCCACCCACCAGCGTCCGGCCCCAGCTGTTGGCTACGTCGGCGAAGTAACGGTAGCCGCCGAGCGCCACCAAGGCGAGAATGACAGGCCAGGGACTTTCGACGGCCAGCCGCCAATAAGCGGCCACCGCGTCTGCCAGGCTGCCCCGCATCAACTCGGCGGCGAGCGACCCCCGGCCGGAGACCTTGGCGTTGAAGTGGAGCAGCCAGGTGAAAAGGAAATAGGCAGGCAGCAGCGCCAGCGGAAACTTCCAGTTCTTTATGGGAAAGGCGAAGTTCCAGAAGGTGAGCAGCCAGGATTCCCGCCATCCCGGGTAGATTGCCTGTTTGGCGAAGTTGCGCCAGCTAGGGGGGGCGCCGCGGACGTAGGGCGTTCCCGGCTCGGGATATTCATACTCGAACCGCTTGGCGTCTTCGAGATGATGGGTGGGATGCAGGAAGGCGCCGCCGCCGCCGCAGGTGATGTAATGGCGATCGCCTTCGGTGTAGCGTGCATAATGGTGGCTGTCGCCGGTCAGCACGAGCTTCAGCCGGTGACCTAGCGGTTTGCCGTCGAGGTCCGTCGCCGCCCCCGCGAGCCGTTCGAGATAGGAAAAGTTGGCGAAGGCCTTCTTCGACTCCTTAGGGTCGACATATTCCCAGCTGGGCTGGCCGACGCACAGGATCAGATTCGACCCCGCGGCCATCCAATGGCTGGCGACATGCTCGAAATATTCGATCTGGGGCTGATCGATATAGCCTTCGAGCTGGCTGTCCGTGCCCCACAGCCACCAATTGCCGGGGAGGCGGATGGCGAAATAGCTGCGCGTTTGCCTTGTCTGGCGCCCGCCGATCACCTTTCCATCGCGATCGCTGCCGATGCCGCCCTTTGGTTGTATGCGCCTCCGGCAGAAGAGCCCGAAAAAGGCGTTGAGGCTGTCGTACCAGTCATGGTTGCCGGGAATGGCGTAGAGGTCCGGCCGCTGGCCGGCGTCCCATTGCGGCGTCCCGCCTTCGGGATGGTAGGCTTCTTCGAAAGGGCCGATCAACCGGTCGTCATAGTCGGTGCGGGAGGCCGTCGGATACACTTGGTCGCCGCCCAGGACGAGAATGCTTCCCCGCTGCAGCGGTTCGGACGCACCATCCGGGACGAGGCTGTCCCGGGCGAGCAGGCGGGCCATGGCGAACGTGGAATTCCATCCGTCACCGGTGTCGGCGATGAAATCCAGCCAAAAATCCGCGGTTCCGCGAGCGGAATAGTCGAAACTGACATCGAAGGGCTGCGGCTCGACCGCATTGGCCGCCGCCATCGCTTCGCGGCGGTCGGCGGCCTGCCCAAGCACCGTGGAGATGGCGACCCGAGTTGCGGTCTGGACCAGCATCACCGGATTGTACCATCCGGTCATGGCAAGCTTCTTGCGCATCGGCTCCTCCCCTCGCGAGCGCCGAGCTTAGCTCATCTCCGTGCCCGCCACATCGGGTTTGACCGTCATCGACGCGGCAATTCCGTTCAGCCTGATCCACTTTGGATGGAACGATTGGCTGCGCCTCCCCAAGCCTTCCGCATCAACGCAGCTTGGCGATCCTGATCCCGTCGATCCGGGCGCGGTCCTGGACCGACTCCTCGCTGCGCGTCAGCGCTTTCGCAATCGCCTTGAGGCCCATTCCCTTGGCGCCAAGCGTGCGAAGCTTGGCCACTTCCTCGGCCTTCCAAGGCTGGCGGTGGCGAGCGAAATGGCTGCCCGTTCCCCCGCCCATCAATCCTTGACCACCGTACCCTTGGTCGAGGGGTTGGCGGCGATCGTCTTCTTCACTTCCTTCTTGGGCTTGCGCGCTTCCTTGTTGCTCTTCTTCTGACCCTTCGCCATGTCCTGTCTCCTTCAGATGCGCTTGGATGCGATATAGGCGTCCACCTGCTGCTCGAGAACGTCCAGCGGAAGCGATCCGTTGCCGAGCACCACCTCGTGGAAGTCGCGGATGTCGAAACGCCCGCCGAGCGCCGCCTCGGCCTTCCGCCGCAGCTCGACGATCTTGAGCTGGCCGACCTTGTAGCTGGTCGCCTGGCCGGGATTGTTGATGTAGCGCTCGACCTCCTTGACGATGTCGCGCTCCGACAGCAGCGAATTCTCCCGGAAATAGTCGATCGCCTGCTCGCGGCTCCAGCGCTTGGCGTGGAGGCCGGTGTCGGTGACCAGCCGCACCGCGCGCCACAGTTCGAGGCTGAGGTGGCCGAACTCCGAATAGGGATCCTGGTAGAAGCCCATCTCCTTGCCGATCCGCTCCGCATACAGCCCCCAGCCTTCGGCATAGGCGCCGTAGCCGCCGAAGCGGCGGAATTTCGGGATGCCCTCGAGCTCGATCGCGCGGGCGATCTGGAAATGGTGGCCGGGCGCGCCCTCATGGTAGCTGATCCCCTCGATCTGCGGCTTCAGCACCTGGTTCATGTCGGCGAGGTTGACATAATAGATGCCGGGCCGGGAGCCGTCCGGCGTCGGCCGGTTGTAGAAGGCGACCGAGGCGGTCTCCTGCCGCCAGGCCTCGACCGCGCGCACCTCGAGCGGGGCCTTGGGCAGGCGGTGGAAATAAAGCGGCGCCTTGGCCATCGCCTGCGCGATGAACGCCTTGGCGTCGGCCAGATATTGCTGACGCCCGGCCTCGGTGTTCGGATATTTGAACTGGGGCCCGTCCTTGATGTGCGCGAAGAATTGCTGGAGCGTGCCCTTGAAGCCGACCCGCTGCTTGATCCGCTCCATCTCCGCCTGGATGCGCTTCACTTCGGCGAGGCCGAGGCGATGGATCTCGTCGGCGCCCATGTCGGTCGTCGTCGAGAAGCGCAGCTGGCTGGCGTAATAGGCCTCACCCTGGGGCAGGCTCCACGCGCCGTCATTGCCCTTCGCCTTCGGCTCGATCGCGTCGAGCGCGGCGAACATCGTCTGAAAGCCGCGCCGGAACGGGCCGGTCAGCGCCGCCCGCGCATCGGCGATCAGCCGCTGCTTGACTTCCGGCGGCGCGGCGAGCGCGTTCACCTTCTTGGTGAAGTCCGCCAGCAGGGTGCTGTCCGGGCCGGCGTCGAAGGGAGCGCCGCTGATCACCTTGCGCGCATCCTCGCGCACCGGCCTGAACACGAATCTGGGCGGCACCACGCCTAGCTCCGCCTGCCGCCGCACGCGGGCGGAAACCTCGCTCATCACCCGCTCGACCTCGCGCAGCCGCGACACATAGGCCTCTGCGTCGGCGACATTGTCGATCCGGTGCTGGTTGATCAGGAACACCGGGATCTGCCCGGCCGGGCTGCCGTTGGTCGAGATGGGGAAGCGGTGCGAGCGCCAGCGATGCTGGCGGCGCTGCCGTTCGACGTCATTCTCGAACAGCCGGTAGGTGAGCCGGCCGGCCGGGCTCAGCCGCCCGGGGTCGAACCCGGCCTTCATCTGCGCGAGGTGCCGCTCGGCCAGGGCCAGCTCCTCGGCCGCCTGCTCGTCGCTATAATCGTCGAGCTTGCCGTAATCCTGCTTGATGCCGAGCCCGGTCAGCGCCTCGGGGCTCATCGCCACCGCCTCGTCGAACGCGCGGTCGACGAAGACCGTCAGTCGCGCATCCTCGGCGGTCGGGCCGGCGGCGGGGGCAGCGGCCACGGCGGCCGCGGCAGAAGCCGCCGGCTGCGGCTGCGACGCCACCGACGCGGCGACGGCGGGGGCGGCGGCGAGCAGGGCGACAATGGAGATGGGGGTCACGGCACGTCCTCGATCATCGGCGAAAGGTCCGGGTGGTTCATAAAGTTCAGCTTCCATAGAGCGAAAAAATCCGCCCTCAAGCGCGAACGCGCATCGGCGCGCCGGCGATCGGGACGGGCAGAGGTCGGGGCGGAGTCGCGGCTCATCCCGGGACGCTGACACAAGCCGACCCGTGTAGGAAAAGACTTTCTTGATCCGGTGACGATCAGCCTCCCTTCCCCGCCATCCAGCACGGGTCCCAGCTCGGCTCCGGGCCGAAGCGGGCGGCGAGGAAATCGGTGAGTGCCCGGACGCGGGCGGTGACGGCGCGGCCGGGCGGCATAACGACGTGGAGGCCGCCCTGCTCGAGCGGATAGTCGCGCAGCAGCGGCTCGAGCGTGCCGTGCTCGAAGGCCGGGGCGGCGATGAAGCTCGGCAGGATGCAGATGCCGAGCCCGGCGAGGGCAGCGGCGCGCAGCATCTCGCCATTGTCGGCGCGAAGCCTCGCCGTGCCGCGGACATGCTCCCACTTGCCGCCGACCCGGAAGCGCCATTGCTCGTTGGCGTAGAGCAGGATGTCATGGGCGGCGAGGTCGCGCGGCCGCTCCGGCCGCCCGCGCGCGGCGAGATAGGCCGGGCTCGCCACCAGCACCTTCCTGACCGGCGCGATCCTCCGGGCGATCAGCGAGGAATCCGGCAGCGAGCCGATCCTGACGGCGAGGTCGAAGCCGCCACCGATAAGATCGACCGGCCGGTCGTCGAACGAGATGTCGAGCTCGACCCGCGGATGCTCGCGGGCGAAGTCGGCCAGCGCCGGCGCGAGGTGGAGGACGCCGAAGGAGAGCGGAGCGGAGAGGCGGATCGGCCCGGCCACCTGGGTGACCGCCTCGGCGACCACCTCTTCCGCCGCCTCGAGGTCGGCGAGGATGTTCGAGGCCCGCTCGAAATAGGCCTGTCCAAGCTCGGTCGGCTGCGCCCCGTGGGCGCTGCGCGTCAGCAGCCGGGCGCCCAATTGCTTCTCGAGCCGCGCCACCCGCCGGCTGAGGATCGACTTGGCCATCCCCATTCGTTCGGCAGCGCGGCTGAACGCCCCCGTCTCCGCCACCCGGACGAACGCGAGGACATCCATCAAGTCTACCGAAGAGCGTTCCATATCCTGCAACACCATGGTTCGAGTCGGCGGTCTAGCCGCAACGCTGCTATCCCCTTATCTCGGTGACAGCAAGCTCACGGAGGAAATGATGACCAAGGTTCTCATCGTCGACAGCGCGGCCACCGGCGACGCGTCGGTATCGCGCAAGCTCACCGCCGAGTTCACCGAGCGGCTGCGGCGGCGCGCGCCCTCCGCCCGGATCGTCCGCCGCGACATCGGCGCCGAACCGGTGCCGCATCTCACCGCCGACACGGTCGGCGCGATCCGCGGCGGCCCGGCCGACAGCGAGGCGGCGCGCGAGGCGATCAGCCTGTCCGACGCGCTCATCGCCGAGCTGAAGGAGGCCGACGTGATCGTGATCGGCGCGCCGATGTACAATTTCGGCATGGCCTCCACCCTCAAGGCCTGGTTCGACCATGTCCTGCGCGCCCGCATCACCTTCCGCTACACCGAGGCCGGCCCGGAAGGCCTGCTCAAGGGCAAGAAGGCGATCGTCGTCGAGAGCCGCGCCGGCTTCTACAGCGAAGGGGCGGGAGCGGCGATGGACCATCAGGAGCCGCACATCCGCACCCTGCTCGGCTTCATGGGGATCGAGGACGTGACGTTCGTCCGGGCCGAGAAGCTCGCCTTCGGCCCCGACGCCGCCGCCGCCGCGATTGCCGAGGCGATCGAGCAGCTCGATCGCCTCGCCGCCGACGAGCTGCCGCTGGCGGCTTGAACAATGGGGACAGTTACCGATCTCATGATCCGGCGAAATCCGGACACGGCTGGCGGGATCGGTAACTGTCCCCAAGGAGACCCCAGACACGGCTGGCGGGATCGGTAACTGTCCCCCAAGGAGATCCAAAATGATCGACATCCGCCGCTTCGCGACGCTCGGCCATGCCGACCATGGCTGGCTGAACGCGCGCCACCATTTCTCCTTCGCCGGTTACCATGATCCCGCCCGGATGGGCTGGGGAGCGATCCGGGTGTGGAACGACGACGAGATCGCCGCCCGGTCGGGCTTTCCGCCCCACCCGCACTCGGACATGGAGATCATCACCTATGTCCGCTCGGGCGCGATCACCCACCAGGATTCACTCGGCAACCGGGGCCGCACCGGCGCCGGCGACGTGCAGGTGATGTCGGCCGGCACCGGCGTGCGCCATGCCGAACATAATCTCGAGGACGAGGCGACCAGCCTGTTCCAGATCTGGGTGCTGACCGACCGCCCGGGCGCGCCGCCGAGCTGGGGCGCCAAGCCGTTCCCTAAGCACGAGCGCGACGGCAGCTTCGTCACCCTGGCCAGCGGCTTTGCCGGGGATGACGGGGCGCTGAAGATCAACGCCGCCGCCCGCGTGATGGGGGCGACGCTGAAGGCAGGCGAAACCGCCGAGCTGACCGTCGAGCCGAGCCGCCACGTCTATCTGGTCGCGGTGAACGGCGCGGTCGAGGTCAACGGGGTTCGCGCCGAGCCGCGCGACGGCGTCGCGGTCACCGGCGAGGACAAGGTCGCCATCCGCGCGCTCGACGATGCGGAGGTCGTGCTGGTGGACGCCCGCTGACCAAATAAAAGCCTTTACAGACAATATGTTGATCCTTATGCGGCCGGACCGGGTCGGTGGGGATCATGATGACGAAAGCAGTGAAGGTCGCGCTCGCGCTGGGCGCAGCAATGTCATGGGCGGCGGCGGGCGAAGCCCGGAAGACGCCGAGCATCTGGGTTCAGTGCGACGGCTATCCCAAGCCTGAGCCGGACGCGGCGAAAATGGTCAGGAGCCTGGCCGCGCTGAGCACGCTCGGCCTGTTCGGCGTTCCCGAAGGCTATAAAGCCGCGGGCCGGGCCGACGGCGCGGCCGGGGTGGCAGCCTGCCGCGCCGCGCTGGCCGATCCGGCCGCCGCCGCGGCTCCGCCGCTCCGCCGGGTGCTGCTCAACAAGGCGCTCGCCATCCACCAGCTCGAGGCGAAGAACCCGGCCGGGGCGCTGGCCGCCCTCGACGCGGCCGCGGCCGAAGTCGGCGGCTTCGCCACCAATCCCTATTTCGCCCGCAGCACGGGCGTCAGCCTCGACCTCGTCCGCGCCGTCGCCCAGTTGCGGCTGGGCCAGATCGACCAGGCGATGGCAAGCGCGGCCCGTGCCGCCGCGGCGCGGCCGTTCAGCGCGAGGGTCCAGAAGCTCGCGATCGGCATCATGGGCCTCGATGCGGAGGTGCAGCCCGAGGAACAGGCGCTGGCCGAGCGGCTGGTCAAGCTCGATCCGTCCTCCGCGGACGCTTTGGCGTCCCTTCACCTTCGGGCCGGCCGCCACGCCGAGGCCTGGGCGCTGCTCAAGCGGCAGAACGACTTGAGAAAGCCCGTGCCGAGCGCGCTGGCCGCCTTCGCGAGCCGCGATGCGGGCGTGGGGCGCGCGCTGGTGGCGGCCTTCGCAGCCGCGCGCGCCGGCGACACGGCGAGCGCCGGCAAGATACTCGACGATCAGGTCGCGCTGGCGGGCCGCGCCGCCGCCGAGCTCGGCAAGATGAAGCTGAAGATCTCCGGCGCGGCGGCAAATCAGCCGCTCGGGCAGGCGCTGGCCCGGCCGATCGAGGACTGGCGATCCGTGGTCGAGGCGGCCGGCCTGATGGCGAGCGGGGACGCGGCGGCGGCGCAGGCAAAGCTGAACGCCGCCAAGGTTTCGAGCGCCAACCCGCTGGTGGAGCTTCTCGCCGCGGACATCAGGGCGAAGCTTCCCCCCGAAGCCCGGCTCGGCATCGTTGCGGCGCAAGCGGCCGATCCTGCCAAGAAGGCCGCCGAGCGCCTGGCGAGGATCGAGGAGCTGGCGGGGCCCGAGCTCTTCGCCTTGCTCCCCGAACCCGAGGATGCGAGCCGCCTCAACAGCTATTCCAAGCAAATCGGCTTCTTCAAGGGCACCGGCTTCAAGCACAAGCAGGTGGAGGGCGGCCTCACCCGCATCGAGTTCGTCGGCTCGAGCAGCTCCTTGCTTGCGGTCGAGGAGATGGCCTTGCTTCGCGCCGCCGATCTGGCGCGCCAGGGAGGCTATAAGACGTTCACCATCGAGCGGCGGAGCGAATATGCGCGCTGGATGCAACAAACGATGCGCGGCGTTCCGATCGGCAAGAAGACGCTTGTCGGCTTCATGACCGAGATGGACGTGCGGTACCACGACGATCCTGCGGTTCCGATGGCGCATGACGCGGCGGCGGTCGCGGCCGCGCTCGCTCCCATCTACGTTCGGACGAAGAGCGCCGCCAGATAGATGCCGTCAAGGAGCGGATACGGCCGGTTCGGGCCTAACTCCCCTTGCGCACCACGCCGCCGCCGTCGATCGAGCTCGCCACCTCGGGGTCGCCCCAATAGAGTATCTCGCCGCCGCCGTTGACTGCGGCGGCAAGGCTCTCGTCGGGGCGGACGAGCAGCCTGCCGCCGCCATCCACCGCCGCCGCTGCCTCGCGCACGGGAAGCGCGCGCAGGTCGATCTCGCCGCCGCCATGGACGGCCGCGGCGACCGACGCCTGCCGCGGGAATCCGCCCGCGGCCGCGATCTCGCCGCCGCCGTTCACCGACACCGCCTCCACCTCGGGGGTGACGATCTCGATCTTGAGATCGTACCGGCGCGGGCAGCGGGCGTTGCAGGCGTCGATCACCAGCCGGCGATCGCGGCCGCTCACCCGCATTTCGGTGAATTGCGTGCTGCCGCTGCGAATCGTGACCCGCTGCACCGGCCCGTGGCGGAGCAGCACGCTGCCGCCGCCGTTGAGCTCGATCGACTTGAACTTCGGCAGCGGCACCATTTCCTGCGCTGTGGCCGGCGCCGCGCCTGCCAGCAGCGCGGCCGCAAGCCATCTCTTCCTGTTCATCCCATTACTCCTTCGGCGACCCGTAAATCGGAACGGAGCAAGAGCCGTGCCAGCGACTCGACAGAGGCGGGCCGCGGGCGACGCTCCAACGGGCTTCACTCCGTGTCCGGTTCCGGACGCCGCCACGTCCGGCATCGGACAGGGTCGGCCGCCTGCCGCGGCGAGGCGCCGTCTCAGCACTCGTCGTGGTGCGGCTTGCACTCGAGCCGGTCGGCGATCACCAGCGCGCCGATGCCAAGCCCGACCACCACCACCCCGCCGGCGATCAGCCACGGGCTGACGCCGTTATCGTCCTCCCCGTCCTCCTGGAGCGACAGGCGGCCATCCTTGCCGATCAGGTTGCGCCCCGCCAGGTTCAGCGCCGGCCGGCCCGCGCCCGACAGCCCGGCCCGGACCAGGTCGCCCTCGAGCCGGCGCTCACCGCCGGCGGCGCCGGCGCTCTGCTCGACATGGGTCATGCCCATCCGCAGCCCGGCCTCGCCGGTGGCGTCGGGCGCCGACCGCTGGCCGAGCGGCATCCGCAGATAAAGTCCGGCAAAGGCGCCGCTCCGCCGCTCATGCGCGGGTCCCCACGCCTCGGCCGCCGCGCACGGCTGCGCGGCGCCGAGCAGGATGGCGGCGCATGCCGCCGCGCTGATGGCCCTGTTCGTCATCATGTCCCCCCATTATTGTCTCCTGGGAGGAGCGCCCGCGGCTGTGGCTAAAGGGCGGCCCGAATGGGGCATTTTCCGGCCGGCGCCACGAACTTGCGGTGCTGTGGCGCCGCGGCCATGTCCACCGGCAGGCCACCCGCTAGAGCACCGGCGTCCGGTAATGATGCCAGGCGAAGATCGCCGCGGCGCCGCGGTGCGGGCTCCAAGGCTGGGCAAGCTCGCGCACCTGCTTCTCGCCCGGCTTTTCGGCAAGGCCGAATATCCGGCCGACCGCGACCTGGATGGCGAGATCGCCCGCGGGCCACACATCCGGCCGCCCCTCGGCGAACAGCAGGTAGATTTCCGCCGACCAGCGGCCGATGCCCTTGATCCGGGTAAGCTCGCCGATCGCCTCCTCGTCGGCTTCGGCCAGGCGCAGCAGGTCGAGCCGCCCGCTGGCCACTTCCTCGGCCAGGCTCCTGACATAGGCGATTTTCTGGCGCGACAGGCCGGCGCCGCGCAGCGCCTCGTCGCTCGCCGCCGCCAGCGCCGCCGGATCCTCGATGGAGCCGACGGCGGCCTCGAGCTTGGCCCAGATCGAGCGCGCCGCGGCGAGGCTGACCTGCTGGCCGACGATGGTACGGAGCAGGGTGGTGTAGCCGCGCTCGCTCAGCCGCGGCTCCGGATAGCCCGACCGCGCCAGCGCCGCCGCGAACGCCGGCTCGCGCCGCGCCAGCTCGTCGATCGATAGCCGCAACGCCTCCGCCCCAATTCCCAAATGCCCGGCTCCCTCGCTTGATTCGGAACACCGCCTAGCATAGCGCGCCGCCCGCGCCTTCCCGCCTGGCCAAGGGACTCCCGATGCCGCAGCTCATCCTCGTCACTCGCGACGGCACCGAAACCGCGGTCGAAGGCAGGCCGGGTCTCACCGTGATGGAGGTGATCCGGGACAACGGATTCGACGAGCTCCTGGCCCTGTGCGGGGGCTGCTGCTCGTGCGCCACCTGCCACGTCCACGTCGATGCGGCGTGGCTGAGCGCGCTGCCTGCGATGAAGGCGGATGAGGACGAGCTGCTCGACAGCTCGGATTGGCGGCAGCCGAACAGCCGGCTGTCGTGCCAGCTCCCGTTCGGCGACGCGCTCGACGGCCTCCGGGTGAGGATCGCGCCCGAGGACTGAAGCCGCCCTTAGCCGCAATTTATGTGCTTGGCCGGCTGAGCCGCTCGCATCACCCTCAATCCGGTCAGGCGGCGCGGGGCACGATCCGGTCGAGCTCGGCGCCGCGGCTGCGGCGGACTTCCTCCAGGTCGTAGCTGTTCTGGAGACGCAGGAAGAAACCCTCCGACACACCGAAATAGCGGCCCAGGCGCAGATCGATATCGGCGTCCACGGGTATCTGCGACTTCAGCAGCGCCTTCAGCGTCGACACGGCGATGCCGGAGCCGGAGGCGACCTCTTCAAGCGGAATGTCGGCACCGATCAGGAAATCCTCACGCAGGACGTCGCCCGGATGGACATTGTCCAGCCGGTCCTCATCCCTTGTGGTAGTCCTCGATGGGGACATCCTTCAGCCTTCTAGGCGGCGTAGATCGCCGGCCGGTAGCGCGGTTCGGGAATGGGGAAACCCCGGTCTCGGGCAACCGCCAACCAGCCCTGGATCGCGTCGCGGACGTTCGCGAGCGCCTCGGCGGGCGTGTCGCCATGAGCTGAGCAGGGTTTCAGGTCGGGGACGTCCGCGATCCAGCAGGCGTCTGCCTCCGACCAGAAGAGATTTATGTGGTACCGAGGGTCGCTCATTCCCCAATATGTAGTCCGTACTCCTCCACCAGATCAAGGAACTGCGCCACCTGATACCGCTTTGCGTCCTTTCCGTGCGCTTGGATCGGGAATGAGCGAGGCACTCGCGGATGAACATAGTGCCGATGGCTGCCTACGGTGCGGTCCAGTGAGAAGCCGAAGGCTGCGAGAAGCCGTTCGAAATCCCTGAAGGAGAGTACCGGCCTCGCTCCGGAGAGAAGGCGCTCGTAGATGCGGCGCGGCTTGGTCATGGCTGAACCAGCAGATCGAGGCGGCGCCAAGGCAGAATCGGTCGGGCGCTGCGCCTCCCAGAACCGCAGCCCATTCACATTGGTGCGAGTGATTTTTTCTATCGCCGCCTCACCATTCGCCGAGCTGCCTTCACGGCCTGTTGCTTCCCGAACCTCGTCTTCCGCGTCCCGGGCCTTCCCTCGGTGGAGTGGCCGCGGACCGGGGCGCGTTTGTCGGGGTCGGGGAGGCCGAGCTCGTCGGATTCGAGGCGGCGGATCTCATCGCGCAGGCGGCCGGCTTCCTCGAATTCGAGGTCGGCGGCGGCCTTGCGCATGCGCCGCTCGAGCTCCTCGATATAGGCGCGCAGATTGTGGCCGACGAGGTGGGGCATGTCCTCGTCGCCCGTGTCGACCAGCACGCTGTCGCGGTTGGTGACGTGGCTCAATATGTCCTGGATGTCGCGCTTGATCGTGGTGGGCGTGATGCCGTGGGCGGCATTGTATTCGAGCTGCTTCTGGCGGCGGCGGTCGGTCTCGCGGAGCGCGCGCTCCATCGAGCCGGTGACGCGGTCGGCATAGAGGATGACGCGGCCCTCGACGTTGCGGGCGGCGCGGCCGATCGTCTGGATCAGCGAAGTCTCCGAGCGCAGGAAGCCCTCCTTGTCGGCGTCGAGGATCGCGACCAGGCCGCATTCCGGGATATCGAGGCCCTCGCGCAGCAGGTTGATGCCGACGAGGACGTCGTAGACGCCGAGCCTCAGGTCGCGGATCAGCTCGATCCGCTCCAGCGTCTCGACGTCCGAATGCATGTAGCGGACGCGCAGCCCCGCTTCGTGGAGGAACTCGGTCAGATCCTCCGCCATCCGCTTGGTCAAGGTGGTCACCAGGGTGCGGAAGCCCTTCCTGGCGGTTTCGCGCGCCTCGAAGATCAAGTCGTCGACCTGGTCCTCGACCGGCTTGATCTCGACCGGCGGGTCGATCAACCCGGTCGGGCGGATCACCTGCTCGGAGAAGACCCCGCCGGTCTGCTCCATCTCCCACGGTCCGGGCGTCGCCGACACCGCCACCGACTGCGGCCGCATCGCGTCCCATTCGTTGAAGCGCAGCGGCCGGTTGTCGATGCACGAAGGCAGCCGGAAGCCATATTCGGCGAGGGTGATCTTGCGGCGGTGGTCGCCGCGCGCCATCGCTCCGATCTGCGGCACCGTCTGGTGGCTTTCGTCGACGAACAGCAGAGCATTCTCCGGCAGATATTCGAACAAAGTCGGCGGCGGCTCGCCGGGCAGCCGTCCGGTGAGGAAGCGGCTGTAATTCTCGATCCCGGCGCAGCTGCCGGTGGCGGCGATCATCTCGAGGTCGAAATTGGTGCGCTGCTCGAGCCGCTGTGCCTCCAGCAGCTTGCCTTCCGCGAGCAGCTCCTTCAGCCGCTCGGCCAGCTCGTGCTTGATCGCCTCCATCGCCTGCTTGAGGGTGGGGCCGGGGGTCACGTAATGCGAGTTGGCGTAGACCTTCACGTAATCGAGCGACGCGATCTTCTTGCCGGTCAGCGGATCGAACTCGACGATCTCCTCGATCTCGTCGCCGAAGAAGTTCACCCGCCAGGCCATGTCTTCATAGTGCGACGGGAAGATCTCGAGATTGTCGCCGCGGACGCGGAAATTGCCGCGGGCGAAGGCCTGGTCGTTGCGCTTGTACTGGAGCGCGACCAGCTTGCGGATGATCTCGCGCTGGTCGACCGTCTCGCCCTTCTTGAGCGAGAAGACCATCGCGGAATAGGTTTCGACCGAGCCGATGCCGTACAGGCATGAGACCGAGGCGACGATGACCACGTCGTCGCGTTCGAGCAGCGACCGCGTCGCGGAATGGCGCATGCGGTCGATCGCCTCGTTGATCGAGCTTTCCTTCTCGATGTAGAGGTCGGTGCGCGGCACGTACGCCTCGGGCTGGTAATAATCGTAATAGCTGACGAAATATTCCACGGCGTTGTCGGGGAAGAAGCTTTTGAACTCGCCATAGAGCTGGGCGGCGAGGATCTTGTTCGGCGCCAGCACCAAAGCCGGCCGCTGCAGCTCCTCGATCACCTTGGCCATGGTGAAGGTCTTGCCCGAGCCGGTCACGCCGAGCAGCACCTGGGTCTGCTCGCCCGCACGCATCTGTTCGACCAGCTCGGCTATCGCCGCCGGCTGGTCGCCTGCCGGCTGGTAGTCGGAAACGATCCTGAAGCTCTTGCCGCCCTCGGCCTTGGCGGGCCGCTGCGGGCGATGAGGCACGAAAGCCTGCCCGGTTTCCGGCTCGTCGAGGCCGGTGCGAATCTGGATCGGCATCCGCGCAATATGGCCATGGCGGCGCGGCTGCGCTACTGTCGCCTCGAACAAGGGGGAGGTTCAATCATGCGCGCGCTGGCATTCGTCCCGCTCCTGATCCTCGCCGCCTGCTCGGAAACGGACGGCGGCGGACCAAAGCAAGAAACCAAGGCCGCCGCGGCCACGCAACTCGAGCCCGGCCAGTGGGAGACCGTGGCCGAAGTCACCAGGTTCACCCAGATGGACAAGGGCAAGCCGGCCATCAACACGCCCGCGGGGAGCAAGGCCACCGCCACCGCCTGCGTCGGGGAAGCGGAGGCGAGGAAGCCGGCGCCGGTGCTGTTCACCGCGTCCGAGGAGGGAAGCTGCGAGTATAGGGATTTCTACATGTCGAACGGCCGCATCAACGGCTCGCTGGCGTGCAAGCGGCCGGGCCTGGGCGGCGAGGTGATGACCAGCGTCGAGGGGACGTTCACCGCCGACAGCTTCGAGGGCACGTCGCTGGTCGAGACCTATCTCTATACGGACGGCGACGTGAAGATCGCCGCCAAGATCAGCGGCCGGCGGGTGGGGGCGTGCGCCGCCTAAGCTCCCGCTGGCATTCCGCGGAGGGAACGCTACAGATCGGCGCAGGTCGAACAAGGGGAAAGAGATGGGTTTGAAGCGGTTCGTCCTCGCCGCCGCGCTGGCCGCCGCGCCGGCTGCGGCCCAGGACCTGTCCAGCGCGGTCAAAGCCGATTACGACCGGCGGCTCGGCGCCTTGTTCATCGACTTCCACAAGAATCCCGAGCTCAGCTATGTCGAGAAGCGCACCGCCAGGATCATGGCCAAGGAATTGCGCGCGGCCGGCGCGGCGGTGACCGAGGGCGTCGGCGGCACCGGCGTGGTCGGCGTGATGAAGAACGGCGCGGGCCCGACCGTGCTGGTTCGAGCCGACATGGACGGCCTGCCGCTCAAGGAGGCGAGCGGCCTCCCCTACGCCTCGACCGCGCGGCAAGTGGGGATCGACGGCGTGGAGGCGCCGGTGATGCACGCGTGCGGGCACGACGTGCACATCGCCTCGCTGGTCGGCACCGCCCGCCGCCTGGCCGCGATGAAGGACCGGTGGAAGGGCACGGTCCTGTTCGTGGTGCAGCCGGCCGAGGAGCGGATCGGCGGCGCCCGCAAGATGCTGGAGGACGGGCTCTACACACGCTTTCCCAAGCCCGATTACGCGCTCGCCTTCCATGTCGATGCCGATTCGCCGACCGGCCGGATCATCGCCGATCCCGGGATCACCGCTTCCTCCTCCGACAGCGTCGACATCGTCATCCACGGCGTCGGCACGCACGGCGCCTATCCGCATCAAGGCAAGGACCCGATCGTGATGGGCGCCGAGATCATCATGGCGCTGCAGACGCTGGTCAGCCGCGAGATCTCGCCCCTGAAGCCGGCGGTGGTGACCGTCGGCGCCTTCCACGGCGGCCTCAAGCACAACATCATTTCGGACCGGGCCGAGATGCAGCTCACCGTCCGCTCCGACCATGCCGACGTGCGCAAGGCCCTGCTCGACGGGATCAGGCGGATCGCCGTCCATGTGGGGCGGATGAACGGCCTCCCCGAAGCCAAACTGCCGGAGGTGAAGCTCTCCACCGAATCGACGCCGGCCACCTATAATGACGCGGCGCTGACCGAACGGATGCGGCGTGCCTTCGCCGGCGCCTTCGGCCCGGACGTGCTGATCTCGCCGGAACGGACCGGCATGGGTGCCGAGGACTTCGCCTATTTCGTCCAGCCCGAACTGGGCGTGCCGGGCTTTTATTTCAGCGTCGGCGGCACGCCGCAGGCTGCGTTCGACGCGGCCAAAGCGGGCGGCCCGCCAGTGCCTGCGCACCATTCGCCGCTGTTCAGGATCGAGCCGGAGCCGTCGGTGCGGCTCGGCACCGAAGCCATGACCGTCGCCGTCCTCGACCTGCTCAAACCCGCCGCCGCCCCCGCGGCCGGCCAGTAAGGAGACTGGAATGAGATCTATCCTCATGGCCGCCGCGGCGCTGCTCGCGCTCGCCGCCTGCAACCGGCCGCCCAAGATCGACGAGGGCGAGATGACCGCCGACGAGGTCGCCGCCGAGCTGTCCGACATGAAGATCAAGCCCGGCCAGTGGGAAGCAACCAACGAGATCATCTCCGCCAGCGCGCCGGGGCTGCCGCCCGACACGCTGAAGCAGATGGTCGGCCAGAAGAGCGTCGTGAAGAACTGCATCACCCCCGAGCAGGCGGCCAAGCCCAACGCCAATTTCCTGGCCGCGCAGCAGAACAGCAACTGCACCTATCAGGATTGGTCGATGGAGGGCGGCCGGATGACCGGCACGATGACCTGCTCGGGCGGCGACATGCCCGGCACGGTGGTGATGACGATGGACGGTAAATATGGCGAGGAAGCCTACGACCTCGCCATGAACATGGAATCGAGCGGGCTGCCGGGCGGCATGACGATGACCGTCCAGGCGCGCACCGTCGGCAAGCGCGTCGGCGAATGCACCTGATCGAAGGGAGAGCCAGATGATCGGATATGCGACCGTCGGAACCAACGACATCGAGAAGGCCCGGGCCTTCTACGACGCCTTGTTCGGCTCGATCGGGGCGACCCGGATCATGGAGTTCCCGCAAAACGGCTTCACCATGTACGGCACCAGCTTTGCCCGGCCGGCGGTGGCGGTAACTCGGCCCTACAACCAGCAGGCGGCAACCCCCGGCAACGGCGCGATGGTTGCGATCGTGATGGACAGCCGCGACAAGGTCGACGCCTTCTACGCCAAGGCGCTCGAGCTCGGCGGCACCGACGAGGGCCCTCCCGGGCTGCGCGGCCCCGAAGGCGACCGCGCCTTCTACGGCGCCTATTTCCGCGACCTCGACGGCAACAAGTTCTGCGCGTTCAGGGTCGGGCCTGCCTGACGGCCGATGCCGGCCGGCTACGCCATCGTCTGGCGCTACCAGGTGGCGCCGCAGCATCGCGACGCCTTTGAGCGGGCCTATTCGCCAGGCGGCGATTGGGCTCGGCTGTTCGCCACCGCCGAGGGTTTCGTCCGAATCGAGCTGATGGCGGCCCGGCCGGGCGGGTACGTGACGATCGACTATTGGCGATCGGAAGCGGACTTCGACCACTTCCAGGCTGAATCGGGCGAGGCTTACCGGGAACTCGACGCGCGCTGCGAGTCGTGGACCGTGGCCGAGGAGCGGATCGGCGGGTTCGAGCTGATCACCGGCTAGCCCCGACGGTGCACTTTCATCGACCGCTGGACGGCGTTCGTCGACGCGCGACAGGCTTGTCGAAGCGATTCGCACCGCCGTCGATGCAAAGCGGCGACTCACCGACTGCGGGAATAGGGGGAGACTCACCGGGCGACCCCGCCCCGGCTCCAAGGGAGAAAGATCATGACTGCGGAGATTTTCCGTACCGTGTCCACGTGCGTCGCGGCGATCTTTGTGAGCACCATGCTGCTGACCGCGGCAACCTCGCTCCCGGGGATCCTCTGATGCCGGCCCCGTCGGTCTTCGGCGAGATGATCGGGTCCGCGACGGGTGAGCGGCGGCCGGCGACGGCCAAGCCGTCCCGGACCTACCCGTATCACGGCCTGTTCGGCGTCGCCCTGCTGCCCGCCGCCACGACCGCGCCCCAGGCGGACCAGCGGCCGCGCAGCCTCGGCTGAGGCCGCCGCACCGGCTCAGTCCAGGCGCAAGGCGTCCTTGACGGCCGCGACGTAGCTGGGCCCGACCTGGACCTGCGCCCCGTCGACCAATACGAGCGACAGCGACCGGTTGGCCCGCTTCACCTCGGCGACCTTGTCCGGCCGCACGAAGGCCGACCGGTGCACGCGCAGCAATGGGCTTCCGGCCAGTTTCTCCTCGAGCGCGGCCATGGTGGTGCGCAGCAAATGGCTGCGGACATGGGTATGGAGCAGGACGTAATCGCGCGCCGCCTCGATCCAGTCGATCGTGTCGATCGGGACCCGCCGCTGGCCGTCGCGCTCGGGCACCCAGAAGCCGGCATCGTCCTGCTGGGCGGCGCCGTTGATCTTGAGCGCCGCCATCTCCTCCTCGAGCTTGCCGGCGCGCGCCGCCTGCTCGCGCATCGTGCGCCGCCGCTTGGCCCGGTCGACCGCCTGGCGCAGCCGGTCGAAGCGCACCGGCTTGAGCAGATAATCGGCGGCGTCGACGTCGAACGCATCGGGGGCGTAATGCTCGTGGGCGGTGACGAAGACCAGCTCCGGGCGCGGCTCGATGTCCAGCTCGGCGGCGGTGCGCAGGCCGTTGCGGCCCGGCATTTGAACGTCGAGGATGACCAGGTCCGGCCGCAGCCGCTCGACCTCGACCAGCGCCTGGTCGCCGTCCTGCGCCTGGCCAACCACCTCGACCCCCTCGATGTCGGCGAAGAACGTGCGCAGACGATCGAGCGCCAGAGCCTCGTCGTCCACGAGCAGCACGCGCATTAGCCTTCCTCCCCAAGCCTTTATCTTTATCCGGGGACGGGCGTGCGGAGTCAACGTGCGCGTTGGATCTCCGGGATGCAGATCGTCGCGACATAGCCGCGATCGGTGCGCTCGGCAGTGAGGCTTGCCGCGCGCCCGTAAACCGCCTCCAGCCGGCGCTTGACGTTGACCAGGCCGACCCCGGTGCGGCCGGTCTCGACCTCGGTGCCGGGCGGAACGCTGTCGTTGTGGACGCGGATGCACAGGTCGCCTTGCTCGACGGTCGCGCGGACCGCGATGTTGACCGGCTCCCGCGACGGGGCGACGCCGTGCTTGATCGCATTTTCGACCAGCGGCTGGACGAGAAAGCCGGGCACCAGCGCCTCGGCCGCGCCGGGCGCGCAGTCGATCTCGACATTGAGCCGCTCGCCGAACCGCACCGCCTCGATGTCGAGATATTCCTCGATCAGGGCGAGCTCGTCCTCGAGCGGGACCAGCTCGGCCGGGTCGGTGCTCAGCGAGCTGCGCAGGAAGCTCGACAATTTGTCGGTCATCTGCTCGGCATCCTCGTTGCGGCGGGTGACGATCAGCGCCGAGATCGAATTCAGCGTGTTGAACAGGAAATGGGGGTTGAGCTGGTAGCGAAGCGCCGCCAGCTGAGCCTGCTGGGCGGCCGAGCGCGCGTCGACCAGCTGCCGCTCCTGGCGCCGCTCGCGCCGGCGCGAGAAGCTCAGCTGGAACAAGGCAAGGTTGACCGAAAAGACGAGGATATAGTTCAGCGTCGCGCCGTAGCTGCGCTCGATCGTCTGCGGCAGCGAAGCCCAGCTCGATTCGAGATTCTCCGCCACCCAGCCGGTCCACAAGATGTCGAAAATGCGATTGAACACGGCGGTGAAGATGACCGCCGCGACCAGGATCAGCGCCCGCGCGCCCTGCGGCCAGTCGAGCGTCTTCCTGAACAGCAGGAAGATCGGCATCGCCAGCACCATCGATACCACGATCGTCGAACTGTCGAGCGCGATGCTGAGCAGGCCGGCGCCGGGGTGACGCTCCATGATCACCGGCAGGAACATCAGCAGGGTGAACAGCCACAGCGCGATGGTCAGCACGATCGCATCCAGCCAGCGCGCATCTCTGTCCGCAGAAGGCATGAACGTGATGGGACCTCGCCTGACCAGCGGCCCTATCTGCCGCAAAGCCGCGAAGCTGTCACTCGCCATCAGCATCCGGTAGGCCCCCGCCGCACCGAGCCAGGATCGCGCGTGCACCGGCCGCAGCCTATGGTGGCGAGACGAAAGTGCCCGATCATGCGACAAAAGTGTTGCGCGCGAAGGGTTTGGCCGGCGTGCGGCCATGCTCTGCCTCAACTGGACAAGCATCAGCCGCGCCGATCGGCGGGGCATTGCGGAGGTGCGCACGCAATCATCTCGAATTCCTAGATTTGGCGAACGAGCGCTGGCTCGGCCGCTGCCTGGTGCCCTCCATTGACCGCCTGGTAGCCGCCCGATCCGGCAGCGTCATGATCGGCGCGTCCTAAATGACCGCCGCTGCTGCAAATCGGCTCCGGTTACGATCTACATGCATTTTCGAGCGACAAAGCTGTTGGAAGGGCGGGCAGATCGGATGAACGGCCCGATGAACAGGCTATTCAAAGCCGGTTCAATGTCGGCGGTTCATATGCGGGTGTAACGCGACGGAATGAAGGATTCGGCCCGGAACGGCCTCGATCCCAGCTTCGTTCCTGTCGCATGCAAAGGAGTTCAGGTCATGCGTAAGATGCTATTGCTCGCCAGCGCCGCCGCCATGGCGATTTCGCTGCCCGCCGACGCGAGCGGCCAGGATCGCCGCGATCGCGACGCCCCGCGGGGCCAGGCCAAGGCCGCCGCCAAAGCCAGGGCCAATGCGCGCGAGGCCAATGTCAGGGCCGAGGCGCGCGGCGACAACCGCGCCCGGACCGCGGTCCGCGCCAGGGCGAAAGCCGACACGCGTGCCGAGGTCCGCCGCGACGACGCGCAGGACAAGCGCGCCCAGCAGCGCCGCCGCGACGCCGCCAATGATCGCGACGCGCAGGAGCAGCGCCAGCGGTCGGCGGCGCGGGAGCGCAGGGCGCAGGAGGAGCGTCAGCAGGCGGCGCAGGAGCAGCGCCGGCAGGCCGCGGTTCGCGACCGGGCCCAGGACCGGCGCGCCGCGGACCAGCGCCAGGACGCGCTCGCCCGCGAGAATTTCCGCGACCGGATGGCGCGCGAGCAGCGCCAGGACAAGCTGGCGCGGGAGAATTTCCAGGATCGGATGGCGCGCGAGCAGCGCGAGGACGTGCTCGCCCGGCAGCGCTTCCAGAACCGGCTGCAGGAGCAGCGCCTCGACGCTCGCGTCCGCCAGCGGCTGAGCGTGTCGCGCGACCCGCGCTATGCCGCCACGATCCGCGCCCGCCAGCGCGACCGGTGGCTCGCCGCGCAGCAGCGCTTCCGGGCGGAGCAGGCACGCCGCCTGCGCCTCGCCGCCATCCGCGACGCCGCCCCCCTCCGCTACGCCTACCGGCAGAACCCGCGCTATCGGCAGCTGGCGGCTTATTATGGCGTCGGCCGGAACTTCCCGCTGTCGACCTACCGCAGCTACAATGTGCCGCTTCGCTTTCGGAGCATCTATTACGATACGCCGAACAGCTTCTACCGCTATGGCGACGGCTTCATATACCGGGTGAACCCCTATACCAACCTGGTGGCGGGCGCGATCCCGCTGTTCGGCGGCGCGTTCGCCGTCGGGCGGCCGATCCCGCTCGGCTATGACGTCTACAACGTGCCGCTCCAGTATCGCGACGTCTATTACGATACGCCGAGCAGCTTCTATCGCTACGGCGACGGCGGCATCTACCGGGTGGACCCGACCACCGGCCTGATCGCCGGCGTGGTGGCGCTGCTGGCCGGCGACTTCACGGTCGGCAGCCCGCTGCCGGTCGGCTATGGCGCCTACAATCTGCCGCTCCAGTATCGCGACCATTATGTCGATGGTCCGGACTATCTGTACCGGTATAATGACGGCTACATCTATCAGGTCGACGCCGAGACGATGCTGATCCACAGCGCGATCTCCGCTCTGGTCTGAACCTGCCGCGTCGAACGGGGGCCGCGCCGGAAGGCGCGGCCCCTTCGGCTCCAGCGCTCATAACGCAACCGTCACGGGCGCTCGTGCGTAATCGGAGCGCATTCATCACAAGGAGTGTCGAGATGGCTGTTCCACCGACTTTGAAAGCCATGGCCCTCGCCGCCGCGGCTGCGCTCGCGGCGTGCGGCGAGGCAGGTCAGGACGGCAACGAGGCCGCGCCCGCCAACCAGGCGGCAGCCGCGCCCGCAACCGGCGCCGGCGCCGGAGCGGCCGGCACGGCGGCCGCAAGCGGGGCCCAGATGCTCCCCGACAAGAGCATCGGCGAGAATCTGGCCGCGTCGCCCGATCATTCCAGCTTCGTCGCAGCGGTCAAAGCCGCCGGGCTCGCCGAGACGCTGACCGGGCCGACGCCTTATACATTGTTCGCGCCGGTCAATTCGGCGTTCCAGAAGCTGCCCGCCGGGACGATGGACAATCTCCTCAAGCCCGAAGGCAAAGGCCAGCTGACGGCGCTGATCACCTATCACGCGGTCCCGGGCGTGGTCGCCGCCGCCGACCTGGCGCGCGCGGTCGACAGCGCCGGCGGGACTGCCGAGCTCGCCACGTTGGGCGGAACCAACCTCAAGGTCAGCAAGGCCGGAGATGCGCTTATCGTGACGGACGGCAAGGGCGGCCAGGCCCGGGTGACGCAGGCGGACATGGTCCAGTCGAATGGGGTCGTGCACGTGATCGATGCGGTGCTGATGCCGAATTGAGGCCTTGGCGGCCGGACTTTCGTCCCGCTAGACGGCTTCGAATTCAAGGATCACGGCATCGACGGCGAGGCTGTCGCCCGGCTTCGCCTCGACCTTGCCGACGATGGCCGCTTTTTCCGCCCTGAGGATGTTCTCCATCTTCATCGCCTCGACCACGGCAAGCGGCTGGCCGGCCTCCACCCGGTCCCCTTCCCCGACGTGGAGCGCGGTCAGCAGCCCGGGCATCGGGCACAACAGGTAGCGTGACAGATCGGGCGGAACCTTGTCGATCATGTGCGCGGCGAGATCGGCCTCACGCGGCGTCAGCACCCGCACCGCATATCGCGCGCCGCGGGTGGTGAGCCGCCAGCCGAGGGTCGTGCGCTCGACCCCGACTGTGAGCCTTTCGCCGCCGATGGTGGCGCGAACCAGCCGCTGGCCCGGCGCGAAGCCGACCTCCACGGCCCACTCGTCATCCCCGACCCTGACGCAGTCCGCGGCTATGCCGACGGCGTAATCCATCGCGCCGATCCGGACCACCCACTGGGTCGGCGCGTCACGCGGGGTCCCGAGCTGCCCGTCTATGCCGAGCGCCCGCGCCGCCGTCGCGGCCGAGAGCAGGCCGGCCAGCGCCGCCAGCCGCGCCGTCAGCCGCGCGTCGGGCGGCGCGCCGTGGAAGCCGTCCGGATATTCCTCGGCGATGAAGCCGGTCGTGAGGCGGCCCTCCCGGAAGCGCGGGTGCTGCATCAGCGCCGACAGGAAATCGACATTGTGACCGATGCCGTCGATGAGGAAACCGTCGAGCGCCTCGATCTGGCGGTCGATCGCCTCATCCCTCGTCGCGCCCCAGGTGATCAGCTTGGCGATCATCGGATCGTAGAACATCGAGACTTCGCCGCCCTCGAACGCGCCGTCGTCCACGCGAACGCCCGGCTCCTCCGCCGGCGGTCGGTAGCGGATCAGCCGGCCGGTGGACGGAAGGAAGCCGCGATACGGGTCCTCCGCATAGATCCGGCCTTCGATCGCCCAGCCGTCGAGCCTGACCTCCTCCTGCACCAAGCCGAGCTCTTCGCCGGCGGCGACCCGGATCATCAGCTCGACCAGGTCGAGCCCGGTAACGCATTCGGTCACCGGATGCTCGACCTGCAGGCGGGTGGTCATTTCGAGGAAGTAGAAGCTGCGGTCGGCGGCGGTGATGAACTCGACCGTGCCGGCGGAGAAATAGCCGACCGCCTGGGCGAGCGCGACCGCCTGCTCGCCCATCGCCTTGCGCATGTCGGGCGTGACGAACGGGGACGGGGCTTCCTCGACCACCTTCTGGTGGCGGCGTTGCACCGAGCATTCGCGCTCGCCGAGATAGACCATGTTGCCATGCTTGTCGCCGAGCAGCTGGATCTCGATGTGGCGCGGGCGCTCGATGAACTTCTCGACGAGCACGCGTTCGTCGCCGAAGCTGGCAAGGCCTTCGCGGCGGACGCTGTCGAAGGTCTCGCGGACCTCTTTTTCCGACCCGGCGACCCGCATGCCCTTGCCGCCGCCGCCCGCCGACGCCTTCATCATCACCGGATAACCGATGCCGGCGGCGATCTCGACCGCATGATCGGTGTCTCTTATCTCGCCGATGCAGCCGGGCACGACGCTTACGCCTGCCTTTTGCGCGATCTTCTTCGATTCGATCTTGTCGCCCATCGCCGCGATCGCGCCCGGCGGGGGGCCGATGAAGGCGATCTTCTCCTTGGCGAGCGCCTTGGCGAAGCTCTCGCGCTCGCTCAGGAAGCCGTAGCCCGGATGCACCGCCTCCGCGCCGGTCTCCCTGCAAGCGAGGATGATGAGGTCGGCACGCAAATAACTTTCGCTTGCCGGCGGCGGTCCCAGTCGCACCGCTTCGTCGGCCAGCTCCACATGCGGCGCCCGCGCATCGGCGTCCGAATAGACAGCGACCGTCGCGATCCCCATCCTTCGCGCGGTGCGGATGACGCGGCAGGCGATCTCACCGCGATTGGCGATCAGTAATTTAGCGAACATGCTGACTCTCTAGGCCCCGGTGGCCGATTGGTTCGGCTCATTTTGCTTCCTGCCCGAAGCCGGGGCCGCTCTGCAAAGACAAGTCTATCTGCTGGCCTCCCGGCTCCGCATGAAGCCGGTAGAGGCTGACCGGCGCGCCACCAGGCGCCGCCCATGTCCAGGACAGGCTGGTCCCTTTCGAGCTGGCGGTTGGCGCGCTCCCCAACTGACGAGCCAGCATGGCCTCTACGGAGGCTCGAAGCGCTTGCTCATCCACGGCGCCGCGCGTCAAAGTCGTCAAATTACATTGTGGCAGCGGAAGAGCGCTCTGCCCGGGTATCCGACGAATATAATTGAGTTCGCCGTGCACCGAGGACCAATTCGAGCGGAAGCCCTCCAGAGTCGCGGCTTCGCTTCGATAGCCCCACGCTGACGCTTTCAATGCTTCCTGCAACGCAGCCAGGCTCTGCAGCCCCGTGAAGCAAATTTTCTCAAATTCCGCGACCGCTTCTTCCTCGGTCACCGGCACTAAACGAATTTGCGCCGGTGTGCGTCCATCCGAAAGGCTCTGCTGCAGCAGCAACGTAAGAAGCAGGAAATTCACTCCGCCGCTTCCTCGAGCGGCGGCATGTTGTGGCCGAGCAGCTTGAGCACTTCGCCGGCCGCGTCGACCAGGTTGGTGCCGGGGCCGAAGATCGCCTGGACGCCCGCTTCGCGGAGCATGTCGTAATCCTGGGCGGGGATGACTCCGCCGACGACGACCTTGATGTCGGGCCGGCCCATGGCGCGGAGACGGCCGATCAGCTCGGGCACCAGCGTCTTGTGCCCGGCGGCGAGGCTGGAGGCGCCGACCATGTCGACGCCACGCTCGACGGCGAGGCGAGCGCTTTCCTCCGGAGTCTGGAACAGCGGCCCCGGCACGACTTCGAAGCCAAGATCGGCGAAGGCGGAGGCGACCAGGTTGGCGCCGCGGTCGTGGCCGTCCTGGCCCATCTTGGCGACCAGCATGCGCGGCTTGCGTCCGAGCCGACGGCCGATGGCCTCGACCCCCTGCTCGGCACGCTGCCAGCGCGGGTCGCCGCGATAGGCGCCGCCATAGATGCCGCTGACCGGCTGCGGGACGGTGTCGTAGCGGCCCCAGGCCTCCTCCAGCGCCAGGCTGATCTCGCCGAGCGTGGCGCGCGCGCGGGCGGCCTCAACCGCGAGAGCGAGGAGGTTCGTCTCCACCAACCGTTCGGGCTGAGCTTGTCGAAGCCCTTCACTTCCCTCCCGTTCGGCAGAAGAAAAGGAAGGCCCTTCGACAGGCTCAGGGCGAACGGGTGAGCTGGCCGCTTCACGCAACGCGGCCAATGCGGCACGCGTGAGCGCTTCGTTCCTTTCCGCCCGGACCTTTTCGATCCGAGAGATCTGGCCCGATCTCACCTTGTCGTTGTCGATCTGGAGGATGTCGTGATGCGCCTCCTCCTCGAGCCGGTAACGGTTGACGCCGACGATCACCGTCTCGCCCCGGTCGACTGCTGCGGCGCGGGCGGCGCTGGCTTCCTCGATCCGGCGCTTGGGCATGCCGTCGGCCACCGCCTTCGTCATGCCGCCCATCGCCTCGACTTCCTCGATCAGCGCCCACGCCTGGTCGGCGAGCGCCTGGGTCAGGGCCTCCACATAATAGGAGCCGCCGAGCGGGTCGGCGACGTTGGCGATGCCGGTCTCCTCGGCCAGCACCAGCTGTGTGTTGCGCGCGATGCGGGCGGAGAAGTCGGTCGGCAGCGCGATCGCCTCGTCGAAGCTGTTGGTGTGGAGCGACTGCGTCCCGCCCAGCACGGCCGCCATGGCTTCCACCGTGGTGCGGATGATGTTGTTATAGGGGTCCTGCTCGGTCAGCGAAACGCCTGAGGTCTGGCAGTGGGTGCGCAGCATCGTCGACTTCGTATTCTTCGTGCCGAAGCCGTCCATGATCCGGTGCCACAACAAACGCGCGGCCCGGAGTTTGGCGACCTCCATGAAGAAGTTCATGCCGATCCCGAAGAAAAAGGAGAGGCGCGGCGCGAACGCGTCCACGTCGAGCCCCTTCGCCAAAGCGGTGCGGACATATTCCATGCCGTCGGCGAGCGTGAAGGCGAGCTCCTGCACCGCCGTCGCGCCCGCTTCCTGCATATGGTAGCCGCTGATCGAGATCGAGTTGAACTTCGGCATGTTGGCCGAAGTGTAGGCGATGATGTCGGCGACGATCCGCATCGAGGGTTCGGGCGGATAGATGTAGGTGTTGCGGACCGCGAACTCCTTCAAAATGTCGTTCTGGATGGTGCCGGTCAGCTGCGCCTGCGCGACTCCCTGCTCCTCGGCGGCGACAATGTAGAAAGCGAGCACCGGCAGCACCGCGCCGTTCATCGTCATCGACACCGACATCTCGCCCAGGGGAATGCCGTCGAACAGGATCTTCATGTCGTCGAGCGTGTCGATCGCGACGCCCGCCTTGCCGACGTCGCCGGCCACGCGGGGATGATCGGAATCGTAGCCGCGATGGGTGGCGAGGTCGAACGCGACCGACAGGCCCTTCTGCCCGGCGGCGAGGTTGCGGCGATAGAAAGCGTTCGAATCCTCGGCGGTGGAGAAGCCGGCATATTGGCGGATCGTCCAGGGCCGGCCGGTATACATCGAGGCGTAGGGCCCGCGGGTGAACGGTGCGAAGCCCGGGAGACCGGGTTCGAGATCCGCGGTATCCTCGGCGGTGTAGAGCGGTTTGACCGCAAGGCCCTCGGGCGTGTGCCAGCTGAGGTCCTTGCCCTTCACTTCCCTGGCGGCGGCGGCTTGCCAGTCGGCGAGGGTCGGCCGCGCGGGCGCGGGATCGGAGGGGCGCCTCTGTACCGGCGCTGCACCGGAATCTTCGCCTCTATTCTGTTCGATCGTCGGCTTGTCAGACATCACACACCCGTTCGGGCTGAGCCCGTCGAAGCCCTGCCCTTCTCTTGCCGCCTAGGTGAAGGACAGCCCTTCGACAAGCTCAGGGCGAACGGAGCGGGTAGAGCGCTCAGTGCCCTTCCTTCGGGCTCTCCATCAACTCGACAAGAACGCCGCCCGTATCCTTTGGGTGCACGAACAGCACCGGAGTGCCGTGCGCGCCGATGCGCGGTTCGCCCAGCACCCGCGCGCCCTTCGCCTCCATTTCCGCTTTGGCCGCATGGATGTCCGGCACCTCGAAGCAGACATGATGCTGCCCGCCCGCCGGGTTCTTCTCGAGGAACCTGGCGATCGGCGAATCCTCGCCGAGCGGCTCCAGCAGCTCGATCTGGCTGTTCGGCGTATCGACGAAGCATACCCGCACCTTCTGCGCCGGCAGGTCGAACGGCTCCCCGATCGCGGTCGCCCCGAGCAGGTCGCGATAGAGGGCGATGCTCTGCTCGATCGACGGCGTCGCCACCCCAACATGGTTGATGCGGCCAAGCGTCATTGAAGGGTCGCCTCAGTGATGCGCAATTCGACCTCGGCACAGGCGACGTCCAACTCGTGTTCGGCGATTAGCTCCTCTGTCACGTCACGCAGGAACGCGCTCAGAGACTGACCGCGCTTGGCAGCCTTCGCTTTCCATTCCGCCTTCACCTCGGCGGGAACGGAGAAGCGGACACGCTCCGTATATCGGGCCATCTTCTAATCCCTTGGCAAGGCGCGGCGCGCGCGCGCGTCGGCTCTCGCCTCGTCTACGATGGTTTCAATCCGCACGAGCCTTTCGCTTACTTTCGCGATCGCCTCGCGCAACCCCGCGATGTCGCGGTCTTGACGTTCCAAGCTCTGCCCAAGCCGTTCGATATTCGACTGCATGAGGATTATGTTCTTAAGCGCGCTCGCGGCATCGCCCAAGACGCTCACGGGCGAACGCCCATCCGCTTCAAGAAGGCGTCGGTCTCGCTATGAGACCTGTCGAGCGTCTCCAGCATCCGGTCCAGGGAGGCGCGCATTTTGGGTATCGCTTCGTTCGCCTCTCTGACGAGCGCGGCGAGTTCGGCCTCCTCCTCCGCCGTGATGCGCTCCTCGTCGTTGACGATCTGACGGACATATTCGCTGCTCGACACGCCGCGATGGGCGGCACGCGCCTCCCATTCAGCCTTCTCATCCTCTTTGAGCAGCACGGTAAGCCTCGCAGTGCGCATCGCTCGTTCTCCTTACAATGCGATTATAATGCTAAGCTCACGCCTGCTCAAGGTCGGTCAGCGATACCGAACATAAGGTCCAGCGAAATGAAGATCATGGTAGCGGCGCTCGCGATGTAGAAGAGGAGCAGCACCCGGAACGCGCCCGGACGCTCGTGCTGGAGAACATACGTGCGGCCGATCGGCAGCCTTCGCTCGCGCCGGGCGCGCTGAATGATCCACATGATCCACGGCACCGCCGCGAAGGTGATCAGGCCGACCAGCATGTCCTCAGAGCGGAGCGATGTCATACGCCTAAAATGCAAGAGATCAGTAGTAGGCTTTCGACGGCGATCACTAGTCCGAAGGTCCACTTAAGGTTAACGATCCTGTCGTCGTACGCTCTGCAGTAAACGCAATGTGTTGCAAACGCCTCGTTCGTGGTGCGTCCGCAGTGAAAGCACTCTTTTCCCCATTTATCGAGCAGGTCCCGATCAGAGCGGAATGTTGTCATGCTTCTTCCACGGGTTTTCGAGCTGCTTGTCGCGGAGCTTGCGCAGGCCGAGAGCGATGCGGCGGCGCGTGGAATGCGGCATGATGACATCGTCGATGAAGCCCATGCTGGCGGCGACGAAGGGGTTGGCGAAGCGCTCCTCATATTCGGCGGTGCGGGCGGCGATCTTGTCGGGGTCGCCTATGTCCTTGCGGAAGATGATCTCGACGGCGCCCGTGGCGCCCATCACGGCGATCTCGGCCGAGGGCCACGCATAATTGAGGTCGCCACGGAGGTGCTTGGAGGACATGACGTCATAGGCGCCGCCATAGGCCTTGCGGGTGATGATCGTGATCTTGGGCACGGTCGCCTCGGCGAAGGCGAACAGCAATTTGGCGCCGTTCTTGATGATGCCTTCATGCTCCTGCGCGACGCCGGGGAGGAAGCCGGGCACGTCGACGAAGGTGATGATCGGGATATCGAAGGCGTCGCAGAAGCGGACGAAGCGGGCGGCCTTTTTCGACGACTTGATGTCGAGCACGCCGGCGAGCACCATCGGCTGGTTGGCGACGATTCCGACGGTGCGGCCTTCGACGCGGCCGAAGCCGCAGATGATGTTGGCGGCGTGCGCCGGCTGGACCTCAAAGAAGTCGCCCTCGTCGAGCGTCTTCCGGATCAGCTCGTGCATGTCGTAGGGCTTGTTGGGGCTGTCCGGGATGAGCGTGTCGAGGCTGTCCTCCTGCCGGTCCCATGGGTCCATGGTGGGCCGCGTCGGCACCTCATGGCGGTTCGACAAAGGCAGGAAATCGAAAAAGTCGCGCGTCGCCAGCAAGGCCTCGACATCGTTCTCGAACGCCACGTCGGCGATCCCCGATTTGGTGGTGTGGGTGACGGCGCCGCCCAATTCCTCCTGGCTCACCACCTCGTTGGTGACGGTCTTCACCACGTCGGGCCCGGTGACGAACATGTAGCTCGAATCCTTCACCATGAAGATGAAGTCGGTCATCGCCGGCGAATAGACTGCGCCGCCCGCGCACGGCCCCATGATCAGGCTGATCTGCGGGATCACGCCCGACGCGAGCACGTTGCGCTGGAACACTTCGGCATAGCCGGCGAGGCTGGCGACGCCCTCCTGGATGCGGGCCCCGCCCGAATCGTTGAGGCCGATCACCGGCGCCCCCACCTTCATCGCCATGTCCATGATCTTGCAGATCTTTTGCGCGTGCCGCTCCGAGAGCGAGCCGCCGAACACGGTGAAATCCTGCGCGAACGCATAGACGAGGCGGCCGTTGATCGTACCGGAGCCGGTGACGACGCCATCGCCCGGCACCTTCTGCTTCTCCATCCCGAACTCGGCGCAATTATGCTCGACGAACATGTCATATTCTTCGAACGAGGCCTCATCGAGCAGCACGTCCAGCCGCTCGCGGGCGGTGAGCCGGCCTTTGGCGTGCTGCGCCGCGATCCGCTGCTCGCCGCCGCCGAGGCGGGCCAGCCGCCGCCGCTCCTCAAGCTCCTCCATCGTCGTCGCCATGCGGTGTCCTTATTCCGGCGCCCGGGATGAGGCAAATGCTCCCCTCCCCGAAGGCAATGGCTCGGCGGCCGTCGAAGCGGGCTGGCGCCTGGCGAGGAACGCCGCCGCCGCCCTGAACCCGTCGGTGCGGCCCGCCCCGCATCGGGCCCTGCACTCGCTTATTCCCGCAGCGCGGTCTCCTCCGGCGCGTGGAGCCGCAGGCGGTTGACGCGGCGGGCATCGCTGTCGGTGACTTCGAGCCGCCAGCCGCTAGGGTGGCGAAGGATCTCGCCCGGCTTCGGCACGTGCCCGGCCAGCACCGAGGCCAGCCCGCCGAGCGTGTCGACATCCTCCTCGACATCGGCAAGGCGGGCGTCGATCGTCTCGGCGACTTCGTCAAGCTCGGTCCGCGCGTCGGCGTCCCAGACGCCATCCTCGAGCAGGATCAGCATGCCGGGCATCTCCTCGTCATGCTCGTCCTCGATCTCGCCGACAATCTCCTCGACCACGTCCTCGATCGTGACCAGACCCTCGGTGCCGCCGAACTCGTCGACGACGATGGCAAGGTGGACGCGATTGGACCGCATCCGCGCCAGCAGGTCGAGCACGCCCATCGATTCGGGCACGAACAGGGGGGTGCGGATCAGGCTGCGGATATCGGGCGGCGGCTCGGCGCCGGTCACCTGGAGGGTGAAGACGTCCTTGATGTGAACCATGCCGATGCAGCTGTCGAGGCTGCCCTCGAACACCGGCAGACGGCTGTGGCCGGCCTCGGCGAAAGCGGCGACCAGATCGGCGAAGCCGGTCGTGCTCGGCACGGCGATAATGTCGCCGCGCGGCACCGCTATGTCCCCGGCCGTGCTCTCGCCGAAGTGGAGCAGGTTCCTCAGCATCTGCCGCTCGATCGGCGACAGGTCGCCGAGGCGGGGAGGCTCGCCTTCATGGCTCTCGATCGCTTCCTCGATCTCCTCGCGGAGCGTCGCCTCGCCATCGTCGCCGAACAGGAGGGTCCTGAGACCGCTCCAGAAAGTGCGCCCATTCTGCTGGGCGCTGCTACTGCTGTCGTCGGGCATCAGGATTAGGATTGCACCTCTGTGGCTGCATAGGGATCGGAGATGCCGATTGCGGCGAGCGCCGCGCGTTCCACCATTTCCATGGCCTCGGCATCGTCGTCGCTGGTCTCATGCCGGTAGCCTAGCAGATGAAGCGTGCCGTGGACCACCAGATGCGCGGCATGGGTTTCCACCGACATCGCCCTGTCCGCCGCCTCCGCCGCGCAGACGCCGTGGGCGAGCACCACGTCGCCGAGCAGCACCTCGCCGGCGTCGGCGGCCATCAACGGCTCGAGCAGCTCCGCTTCGACCATCGGGAAGGACAGCACGTTGGTCGGCCGCTCCTTGCCGCGATAGGCTGCGTTCAATGCCTTCACCTCATCGTTGCTGGTGAACTTGACCGACACCTCGACGGCAAGCTGGCTGTTGTCGAGCCCCCTGAACCGGCTGGTCGCGATCGCCGCGCCGACCGCCCGTCGGGCCAGCTCAGACCAGTCGGTGCGACTGTCCCACTCGGCGCTTGCGTCGGCTTCGACCAGGATCATTGCGCCGGCCCCTCATAGGCTTCGACGATCCGGCCGACGAGCGGGTGGCGGACGACGTCGCCCGGCCCGAAGCGGATGGTGGCGATTCTCGCGATTCCTTCGAGCTTCGATACCGCGTCGGCGAGCCCCGATTGGCCCGGATTGGGCAGGTCGACCTGGAGCGGATCGCCGCACACCACCATCCGGCTGCGCATGCCGAAGCGGGTCAGGAACATCTTCATCTGCTGCGGCGTGGTGTTCTGCGCCTCGTCGAGGATGATGAACGCGTCGGACAGGGTGCGGCCGCGCATGAAGGCGATCGGCGCGATCTCGATCTCGCCGCTTGCGATCCGGCGCTCGACCTGCTCGGTCGGCAGCATGTCGTAAAGCGCGTCGTAGAGTGGGCGGAGCTAGGGATCGACCTTCTCCTTCATGTCGCCGGGGAGGAAGCCGAGCCGCTCGCCCGCCTCGACCGCCGGGCGCGACAGGATGAGGCGATCGACGGAGCCGCCGATCAGCTGCTGCACCGCCTGGGCGACGGCGAGATAGGTCTTGCCGGTGCCGGCCGGGCCGAGCGCGAAGATCATGTCGTCGCGCGCCAGCGCTTCCATATAGGCAAGCTGGGTCTTCGAGCGCGGCACGATCGTCTTCTTGCGCGTGCGGATCATCACCTTCGGCGGCTCGGCGACGTCGGCCGAGATGATCCCCTCGAGCGTCGGCTGCCCCGACATTGCGATCACCGCCTCGACCGCGCCCTGGTCGATGTCGTGGCCCTCGTCGAGCCGGTTATAGAGGCCGGTCAGCACGTCGCGCGCTCGCGCGGCCGCCTCCGGCTCGCCTTCGATCTGCACACGGGTGCCGCGCGCCGCGATGTAGACGCCGAGCCGGTCCTCGATGTTGACGAGGTTGCGGTCGAACTCGCCGAACAGCGGCCCGAGCAGGTGCGGCTGATCGAACTCGATCTCGAGGCGCGCGCGGGGTTCGACCGTTTCCGCGGCTTTCTTCTGGGCCATTACAGCGTCGCCCCAGCGCAGGCTGGGGCCCCAGTGGGTGAGGAATGCAGGAGCCCATCGCCCGCCGGGATGCCAGCCTTCGCTGGCATGACGGTGCCGTGAAGGCTGTGCGGGCCGGCGGAGACGATTTCCACCTCCACCATATTGCCGATGCCGGCGCCCGTCTCGAGGTGGACCGACTGCAGCCAGGGGGACTTGCCGACCAGCTGTCCCGGCTTCTTGCCGCGCCGCTCGATCAGCACCGTGGTGCGCTTCCCGACCGACGCGCGGTTGAAGCCGAGCTGCTGCGCGTTGAGCAGCGCCTGCAGCCTCTGCAGCCTTTCATCCATGATCTTCGGCGGCACCTGCTGATCCATTGCCGCCGCGGGCGTCCCCGGCCGCGGCGAATATTTGAACGAGTAGGCCTGCGCGTAGTTCACCTGCGCGGCAATTTTGAGCGTGTCCTCGAACTCCGCGTCGGTTTCGCCCGGAAAGCCGACGATGAAGTCGCCTGAAATTGCGATGTCCGGCCGCGCCGCCCGCACCCGCTCGATGATCCGCAGATAGCCGGCGGTGCCATGGTTCCGGTTCATCGCTTTCAGCACCCGATCGCTGCCGGATTGCACCGGCAAATGGAGGAAGGGCATCAGCTTGCCGACCTCGCCATGGGCGCGGATGAGCCCATCGGACATGTCGCCCGGATGGCTGGTCGTGTAGCGGATCCGCGCGAGTCCGGGGAGACGATCGAGCGCCCGCACGAGGCCGTCGAGGCCCTGCGCGCGTCCCTTATCGTCCTCGCCCGCCCAGGCGTTCACATTCTGGCCGAGCAGAATGATCTCCTTCGCGCCCGCCTCGACGAGGGCTTCGGCCTCGGCGAGGATCGCGCCCCAGCCGCGCGAGACCTCGGCACCGCGCGTATAGGGAACGACGCAGTAGGTGCAGAATTTGTCGCATCCCTCCTGCACCGTCAAAAAGGCGCTCGGCCCTTGTCCGCGTCGCGCGGGGAGCGCGCCAAACTTGCTGTCGACCGGCATATCGGTGTCCAGCGCCGGCGCTCCGCGCGCCGCTTTCGCGACCAGCTGCGGCAGGCGGTGGTAGGCCTGCGGCCCGACCACGATGTCGACGCTGGGTGCGCGGCGGGGGATCTCGGCGCCCTCCGCCTGGGCAACGCAGCCGGCGACCGCGATCATCGGGCGGGAACCGTCCGGGCGTTTCAACCGGCCGATGTCGGAATAGACCTTTTCCGCCGCCTTCTCCCGGATGTGGCACGTATTGAGCACGACCAGGTCCGCATCGGCACCCTCGCCGGCGGCGCTCATGCCCTCGGCTTCGAGCAGCTCCGCCATGCGGTCGCCGTCATAGACGTTCATCTGGCAGCCGAACGATTTGACGCGGAAGGTGCGGGGGTCCTTGTGGATCATCCGGCGCCTATAGGGGATCGAGCCGCGTCGCGGAAGCTTCCAAGGGTGCGCGCGCCGGCATGAGCGTCGTGGCTGCGAGCGCCGCGACGATCTCGGCACGCGCGGCATGGGCGAGCGCCTTGCGGTCGGGCACGTCGTGCGGGTCGATCGGGGCGAGGAACTGGAGCGTTACCGGCAGGCTGCCCTTGCGCGAAAGCACCCGCCGCGCATTGGCCGCAGCCGTCTCATCACCGATCCAGGCGATCTCCCGCGTCGCCTTGCCATAGTCGATGGCGACCGGTTGCACCCTAAGGCCGTCGAGCGGCGGCATCACCGAGGCGAGCAGGCTCGCCCGGAACGGCAGCACCTCATCCCCGCCCTCGGTGGTGCCTTCCGGAAACAAGGCCACCGGCCTTCCGCTCGCCAGCGCCTTGCGCAGCGCATCCGCCTGCCCCTGGACGGCTCGCCGCTCGGCCCGCGCGACGAAGATGGTGTCGTTGAGGCTTGCCAGCCAGCCGATCACCGGCCAGCGGGCGACGTCGTCCTTGGACACGAACGCCGCCCCGGTCGCTCCGGCGACCAGCATGATATCGAGCCAGCTGACGTGGTTGGCGACGAACAGCACGTGGGAGCGCAGCGGCGTGCCCGCCGGCTGCGTTCGAATCCCGGCCGACCAGCCGACCCAGAACAGGAAGCGGCGGGGCCAGGGCGAGCGCCGCCCGCCAAGCCTCCACGCATAATGGAGCGGCAGGCAGATGAGCAGCCCGGCCGCGATCGCGGCGAGCCGCAGCGTCAGCCGCATCGGCTAGGTCTTGCGATCGAGCGCGACGCCGTACAATTCCATGCGGTGATCGACGAGCCGGAAACCGAGCCGCTCGGCGATGTGCCGCTGCAGCGCCTCGAGCTCGTCATCGGCGAACTCGATGACCTGCCCGGTCTCGACGTCGATCAGATGGTCGTGATGGGCCTCGCTCGCCGCTTCGTAGCGCGCCCGTCCGTCGCCGAAATCGTGCCGCTCGAGGATGCCCGCTTCTTCGAACAGCCGGAGCGTGCGGTAGACGGTGGCGATCGAAATGCCGCTGTCGATCGCCGACGCGCGCTCGTGCAGCGCCTCGACATCCGGATGGTCTTCCGCCTCCGAAAGGACGCGCGCGATGATGCGGCGCTGCTCGGTGATCCGGAGGCCCTTTTCCGCGCACAAGGCTTCGATGTCGATCCTGCGTGTCACGCCTCAGCCTTTAGACCAAAGGCGGCTCGGGTCAAAGGCAGGCGGGGCGGGGAGCCCAGCCTCGACCGCTATTTTTTTGCGGTGCGGCGGCGCTTGGTGCCGAGACCGATCTTCTTCGCCAGCGAGCGGCGCTGCTCCGCATAATTGGGCGCCACCATCGGATAGTCGGCATTGAGTCCCCACTTCTGCCGGTATTCGTCGGGCGTCATTTGATAGTGGGTCATCAGGTGGCGCTTCAGCATCTTGAGCTTCTTGCCGTCTTCGAGACAGACGATGTAATCCGGCTTTATCGAGGAGCGGACGGAGACGGCAGGCTCCTGTTTTGCTTTCGGAACTTCCGCGCTCCCGCCGAGGCCGGTCAGTGCATCATGGACATTCTGGATGAGCGTCGGCAGGTCGTTGACCGCGACGCTGTTGTTGCTCACGTGGGCCGAAACGATGTCGGCCGTCAGGGTGATGAGCGTCTCATCCATTTCAGCTTGGTTTTCCATCCCGTACCTTCAAAGCTTGAGTTCGAAATATTCAGGAACCGATCCTGCCGCGCAAATGACCGCTTGGGCTGCATTTTACAAGCGGAATCATGGGGAATTATGAAACTCGGCGCCTATTCGCGAATGTTCTTGGCAAGCGTTAGGGCATCGTAAATCTGCCCGTCGCGGCCGCGATAGTAGTTCATGCGCCTGCCAACTTCCCGGAAGCCCGCTTTCGAGTAGAGCTTAACTGCATGATTTCCTTCCCGGACCTCCAAATGGAGCCGGCCTGCCCCCCGTCTTGTTGCGATCCGGTCGAACCGGTCGAGGAGCAGCTGCCCGATCCCCCGCCTTTGCCCGCTCCGCTTCACGGCGAGCAGCAGCAGCTCGGCCTCGTCGAGGATGATCCGGGCAAGCCCAAAACCGACCACTTCACCGCCGACGCGGGCGAGCGAGAGCCACACGGCCGGCAAGGGTAGCAGCCCTGCGCATTGCGCCGCGGTCCAAGCCTCGCCGTAAGCGGGGTCGAAGCTGTCGTTCATCACGCTCATCACGGCGTCCAGGTCGAGAATGTCGCCTTCGCTGAGTAGGACGTCGCGGCTCATGGCTGCATCGGCTTCGCGTCCGGCGCGCGGCCGTAGATCGGGCGCGCCTCGAGCGAACGCAGCGGCTTGGGCAGGTGCCGCGCGTCGGCCGCCCGCGGCAGCGCGTCGCTCGCCTCGCCGAAGCCCCGCGCGCTCACCAGCGCCTCGGCCCCCGATCCCCGGACGACAGGTGCGAACACGCAAGCTGCTGCCTCTTCGGGCGGCAGCGCACGTAGCTCGTCGAGGGGCACAAGCGGGTCGCGGCCATAGCTCTGTACGAAAAGCTGCCCGTGTCCGCCGTCAAGCGCAACCGCCAATTCGCCCTGGCCGCGCGCGCCGGCCGCGATCAGGGCCAAAGAGGAATAGCCCGCGAGCGGTACCCGCCAGCCGATCGCCAGCCCGTGGGCGGCGGCAAGGCCGACGCGGACGCCGGTGAAGCTGCCGGGGCCGCAGTCGACCAGGATGGCATCCGGCTTGCTGCCGCCAAGCAACTCGCCGATCATCGGCACGAGCCGTTCGGCGTGGCCGCGGCCGACCAGTAGGTGCCGCTCGTCGAGCAGATCGGCGCCATCGATCAGCGCAACCGAGCAAGCCGCGGTTGCGCTGTCGATCACCAGCAGCATCTAGACGGCTTCGACCGCTTCGACCTCGGGCACATAATGTTTGAGCAGGCCCTCGATGCCGTTCTTGAGGGTCATGGTCGAGGACGGGCAGCCGGAGCAGGCGCCGTGCAGGGCAAGATAGACGACGCCCTTCTGGAAACCGCGATAGACGATGTCGCCGCCGTCCTGCGCGACCGCCGGCCGCACGCGCGTCTCGATCAGCTCCTTGATCTGCGCGACGACGTCGGCATCGGCCGGATCGTCGTCGATCGCTCCGGCGGGCGCAACGGCGATGCCGGCGGCGCTGCCTGCTGCGAACAGCGGCGCGCCGCTCGCGAAATGATCGAGCAGCACGCTCAGCACTTCCGGCTTGAGATATTTCCAGTCCGCTCCCGGCGCGGCGGTCACCGAGATGAAGTCGCGCCCGAAGAACACGCCCACGACGTCGCCCGTCGAGAAGATCGCCTCGGCCAGGGGCGAGGCTTCCGCCTCCTCCGGACTGGCGAAATCGCGCGTGCCGCTCGGCATCACCGTGTGCCCTGGCAGGAATTTGAGGGTTGCCGGGTTGGGCGTCGCTTCGGTCTGGATCAGCATAGGCCCCATGTGGCCCGCGCCGGGCAGGCGATCAAGGGCGCTGCGCCGCGTCAGCAATTCTCATACTTCCAGTTGCGTTTCTTGCCCTCGGCCATCCACTCCACCGCCTGCACGAGCCGCTTCTCGCGTGTCGCCGGCTGCTTGGCACCGGTGATCCATTCGACATAGTCGCGCTGGGCGCTCGGGCTGAAGCCGGCGAAGGTCGCGGCGGCGGGCCGGTTCGCGTCAAGCGCCGAGCGCAAGTCGTCAGGGACGGTGAAAGGCTCCTTGACGGCCTTGTTGCGCGGCGGTTTCACGCCTGCGTCGGTGAGCGCCTTCGCCTTGCGGATCAGCGCCGTCAGCACGTCCGGCGCGGGCAGGTCGTCGATCGAGGTCAGCCGGCCGAATTGCCCCATCGCGCTCTTCTGCTCACCGTCGTCGCCGACGACCAGGCTGCCGCGCCAGAAGCCGAACGTCGCATGCTGCTTGAAGGCGGCCATCATCGCGAGCTGCTCGTTCTTGTACATGAAGGTGGGAGCCGACCATTTGAGCGTCTCCTCGCAGTCGGGGCAGGCGGCGTGGACCGCCGCGCGCAGATGCTCGAGGATCGGCCTCGCGAAATCGGCTTGTCGAGCGATATAGGCGTCGATCCGTTGGTCGCGTGTCATGAAGGACTCCGCTGCTGTGGACCGGCGATCATCCGCCGCATCCCGCCGCCGTCAAGACCGCGATGCTCCGGGGGCAAAAAAGTTTCGGTCCTGACACAACGAATGTTGTAACGTGCGGCATGCTCGGGCTCGCCGCATCGCTGCTGCTCGCCGCCGCCGCGCCGGCCGAACTGGCCGGCGACTATGTCCTCCACCAGCCGGAGACCGCCTCCGGGTTGCGGCTGCAAAAGGACGGCCGCTTTCAATGGTATTTGTCGCAGGGCGCGCTCGACCTCGCCGCGGAAGGCGGCTGGACGCGGGCCGGCGACACGCTCATCCTCACCACCCCGTCGACCGTGCCGCCCAGCTTCAGCCTGATCTCCGCGACCCGGACGACACAGCCGGAGCTCGTCGTGCGCGTGGAGAATCCGGCCGGGGCCGGCATCCAGGGAATCGATATTCTTCTTCGTTATGCGGCTGGCGAAGCGGAGGTCGGCCATACCGATGGCGAGGGCGGCTGTCGTTTCGAGTTGAAGCAGGGCGGCAAGCCGCAATACGTCGCCCTTGCGATCGGGATGTTCGAGTTCCGCTCACCGGACTTTGCGGTGGATTCCGCCCGTGCCAACGTCCTGACCTTCAGGTTGCAGCCCAACGACCTCGGCAAGCAGAGCTTTGCGGGGGAGCCGGTGCGGATCGTCGAGGAAGGGCTGGAGCTGGTCTGGCGCGGGCAGCGGCTCGTCTATCGGCGGGCCGGTCAATAGGCGCGTGCGACCGGCCTGATCTCCGCCAGCACCTCGGGGCCGCATTTGACGGTGACCGCGCCATAGGCATCGAGCGCCGGAAACTCGCCCCGCACCTCGTGCGTGACGACCGCCTGGGTGGCGCCCTCCGAAGGGGGCCGGACCGAGAGCAGGACGTGCTGGATCGGCGGGTGCAGTTCGAGCAGCGGCCCCTGTTCGAGCGACAGGCGGTAGCCGCCGGTCGGCACCGTCACCTTGCCGGTCACGATCAGCTTGGGGCGTTCGGGGCCCGGCATCGCATTTATCCAGGCGGCCCAGTCGCTCGATCCGGCGATCGGGCATCTCGCGGTGGTCGCCCCGGACCGGTCGGAGCCGGGTGGCAGTCCGTCGGCCGGAGTGGCGCAGCCGGCAAGGACCAGCAGGACCAGGCCAAGGCTGCGATGCCGGAGGAAGCCCGGTCCGCTCAGACGATGCCCCCGCCCAGCATCAGCCGGAGGACGGCGATCACGATCACCACCAGGTTGAGGTTGCGGCCGCTCTTGCCGCTCGACAGCATGCCGAGCACAAGGCCGATCACCGGCAGCGGCAGGATGAGCCAATTGGCCCAGCCGAGGAACGGCAGGAACGCCAGGGCAGTCAGCACGAGCGCAACGCCGCCGATGATGAGCGAGAGGAGGTTCAGCATGGCGCGATCATGAGGCCCCGCACGGCTCGACGCAAGCCTCCGTTGGCACGGCGGCGGCGCGGGCGCGGGCGGCGGCGCGGCCGAGCCGGTAGCCTTCGGCGGCGAAGATGGCGAGCGCGGCCCAGATCGCGGCGAAGCAAGCCAGGTGCGACGGCGTGAGCGGCTCGCCGAACGCGAACACCGCCAGCAGGAATTGGATGGAGGGCGCGACATATTGAAGGAAGCCCAGCGTCGAATAAGGCAGGCGCTTGGCGGCGGCGGTGAACAGCAGCAGCGGCACCGCCGTCACCGCTCCCGACAGGATGAGCAGGACGTCCGTCACCGGATCGGACCCGAAGCCGCTTCGCGCATCCTGCTGCAAATAGAGCACCCAGCCGAGCGCGAGGGGCGCGAGCAGCAGGGTCTCTATCGACAGCCCTTCGATCGCCTCGACCGGCGTCACCTTGCGGATGAAACCGTAGAGCGCGAAGCTCGCCGCGAGCGCCAGGCTGATCCACAGGCCCTCGCCGGCACCGGCCGCGAGCACCGCGACGCCGGCCGCCGCCAGCGCGACGGCCGTGATTTGGGGCCGCGTCAGCCGCTCCTTGAGCAGCACGACGCCCAGCAGCACGTTGACCAGGGGGTTGAGATAATAGCCAAGGCTGCCGGCCAGCACGTGGTCGTTCATCACGGCCCAGATGTAGATCAGCCAGTTCATCCCGATCAAAGCCGCGGTGGCGGCGAGCGTCCGCACCACCCTCCGCTGTCCTAGCGCGGCGCGGATTGCCGGCCACCTTTTCCACAATGTCGCGAGCGCACCGAGGAAAAGGAGCGACCAAAGTATACGGTGCGCTACCAGCTCGCTCGGCAGCACGCCCGCCACCGCCTTGAAGTAGAGCGGCAGGAAGCCCCACAGGAAATAGGCGCCGAGCCCGAGCAGCAGGCCGGCGCGGGTGCGCGCGGGATCGGCAGTCATCCGGGGCCGCCTAGATCAGTGGCGGCGGGCGCACAAGGGCGGCCGGGCTTGGTGCGCGTTTCGCGCGTTCGGCGCAAATCGACCACAGTTCGTCCTGCCGGCCCGCCGTTAATCTTGTATGCGCGGCGGCTGTGGTGGTGGGATTCGCTCGGCGTGGGGAGCAACCGTATATCTTTCGAGCATTGGCTGACCCTCGGGCTGCTTGCGCTTGCCGGCTGCGCGCCCGTCACGCCTCCACCGACCCCGGCGGCGGTCGCCGTCGCCGAGCCCGAACCGGCGCAATGGCAGCGTATCGCCAGCGCCGAGGATCAGGACCGCATCGCCCGTCTCGACAGCGCCTGGACCGCGGCGCTCGGCGAAGCGCGCTCGCGCGGCTTTACCGGCGCGGTCGCCGACGAGGCCGAGCTGCTCGATCCGGCCGCAGCGCTGCCGCGCGCCGCCCCGCCGCCCGGCCCCTATCATTGCCGGGTCATCAAGCTCGGGATCCAGGGAAAGGGAGAGGGCGCGTACCGGGCCTTCCCTCCTTTCTTCTGCTACGTCGAGGCCGAGGGGCCGCTGCTGACCATCGTCAAGCAGACCGGCTCGCAGCGCCCGGCGGGCCGGCTCTACCCGGCGACCGACCAGCGCCTCATCTTCCTCGGCACGCTCGCCCTGGGCGACGAGCAGGCGCCGCTCCCTTATGGCGAGAATCCCGCGCGCGACATGGCCGGCGTGGTCGAACGCGTGGCCCCGTTCCGCTGGCGGCTGGTGATCCCGTGGCCGCGCACCGAATCCAAGCTCGACGTGTTCGAATTGGTTCCGGTCGCGCCATCGGCTAGGCTGCGGCGGCAAACCGATGGGAGCTTGTGATGCGGATGACCGGATTGATCGCTGTTCTGGCCGTGGCGGCCGCCGCCGCCGCCTGCGATGGCAAGGTGGGAAATGAAGCCGACGAGGCGAGCGCCGGAGGCGACCCCGCCAATTCGACGGTGCCGGCCTCGGCCGAAGGCAAGGCCGAAGAGGGCCGCTTCTCGGTCAAGGCGCCGGGCTTCGACCTCAAGTTCGACATCCCCGACGGCATGGCGCAGAACGCCGAGTTCGACAGCGACAGCGAGGTGGTCTACCCCGGCGCGACGTTCAGCGGCATGCACATCGAGGCGGGCGAGCGCGGCGCCGGCGGGGACAACAGCGCGGTCGAGCTCCGCTTCACCAGCGCCGACGCCCCCGACAAGATCGCCGCCTGGTACCGAGACCCGGCCCGCGCCGAGGCGTTCGCGATCGTCTCGGCCGCCCGCGACGGCGACGGCTTCGTCATTTCGGGCCGCCAGGCCAAGGAGGGCGACACCTTCAAGGTCCGCCTCGCCCCGCGCGGCGGCGGCGGCACCGACGGCCGGCTGATCCTCGACCAGCAGGGCTGAGCGTGCCGGCGCTGGCCGAGCCCGCGGAGGTGCGCGACCTGCTGGTGGCGGCGGCCAAGGCGGGGACCGCGCTTAGCTATGGCGAGCTGCTCGAACGGCTGGGCTATTCCTTCTCCCGACCCAAGATGCGGGCGCTGTGCGCGATCCTCGGCAGCGTCGACGAGGAAGGCCTTGCCCGCGGCGAACCCGAGCTGGCCGTGCTTGTCGTCCGCCGCAGCGACGGCCTGCCGGGGCAGGGCTGGTGGGCCGCTCGGGGCCGTGGTTCCCCCGGCACGACTGCGGAATGCCGCGGGCAATCCGCACCTGAGCAAGGCGGCGGCCGCACCCGCGGCTATGAGGGGCCGTGGGAGGGACCGGAGGCGGCCCGCTTCATCGCTGAGGTGCAGGCGCAAACCTTCGCCTGGTGGCAGTCCGGAAACGGGACAGTCGCGGCGGAACCGGCCGGTTAACCATCTCTGCTCACCCATTGCCCGCGTTTTTGCGGCATAGCGGCGGCTGAGGTGCCCTTGATGCTCGACCGTATTCCCGCGCTGCTTCGCTGTGCCGCCTGCGCCGCGGCCTTGGCCCTGGCCGCCTGCGAGGCCGGGCCGGACGAAGCCGAGCTCGCCCAGCTCGACAACCAGCTTACCGGCAACGAGGCCGATCCGGCGCTCACCAGCGCGCTCGAGGATCAGATCCTGGTTGATCCGTCGCTCGCGCAGCAGGCCAACACCAATTCGGTGCGGCCCCCGGAGACTCCGGTCCAGGCGGAATATCCGCTGCCCCAGCCGGGCGGGCCGCCCCCCGCGAACAAGCCC
>DASZDE010000074.1:0-55731 GCA_035942355.1 Allosphingosinicella sp.
GTGGATGGCGGCGGCTTCGAGCCCGTAATGGGTCTCCCGGTCGACGTTGAGGGACGGCGTGGCGAGGAACCGGGTGTTGGTGGTGTGGACCAGCGGACGCTGGCGGTAGCGGGTGGCGACGCCGGCCTCGTTGGTGTCGCCATTGTCGCGCAGATGCGCCGACCCACCGAGGTGGAGCTGGGTCGCGCCGAGCTTGGGCGCGTAGACGATGCGGCCGTCGAAGCTCAGCGAATTATTCTCGTCGCCCAGATGATCGGCGTCGCCACTATTGGCGAGGTCGGTGAGGTTGTCGGTGAACACACCCCCGGCGAGCAGGAAATCGCCGGCCGCATAGGTCGCGGACAGGCCGACCCGGCGCTCGAAGTTGAACGCGTCGGTAAAGGCGGCGCGCTCGATGAACGAGCTGAAGCGGGAGCTGGTCAGCTCCTCGAGCGACTGGAAAGCATTGTGCTGGCCGATCGCGAGGTTGAGATTCCTGGCGGCATTGTAGGTGAGGATGGCGTCGGTGACATCGACCTCGTTGTCCGCAAAGTCGATCTCGAACTTGTAGCCGAAGCCACCTGGGATGGTCCCTTCGGCGCCGAGGCGGAGGCGGCGGGCCTCGTTCGAGAAACCGAGCCCCGGGTCCATATTGCCTTCGGGCCGGCCGACCCAGGCGAAGTCATATTGCAGCCGCCCGCGCGGCTTGAACGACCAGCCGCTGTCCTTGTCCTCGAACAGGGGCGCGCCCTTCCAGCTCGGCGTTACCGTGGTGATCTGCTTCTTCAGCGCATCGAGCTGCTCCTGGAGCGAGGCCACCTGCGCCTCGAGGAACGCGTTCTTGGCCGCCTGCTGCTCGGGGGTCAGCGGCTCGGCCGCCGCGGCCTCGGGCGGATCGTCCTGCGCGAGCGCCGGCGAGATGCCGCAGACCGACGCGCTGCCGGCCAACAGCGCCAGCAGAAATGCCTTGTTCCTCATCTTCGAAAATTCCCCGATTTCAGGTCCGCTCGACGCGGAGTTAGCCGGAGGCGCGTGATGCTTTGATGACGCGCCCGTTGCAGTTTGATGACAGAGCGTGCCGCTATTTGACGGACGCATAGTTGAGCGGCGCGAGCGACTGGGCGAGCCTGGCATTCCTGGCCCGGACCGCATCCGGCGCGGCGATCAGGCCCTGCCGCACCCGATAGCCGTTCCTGCCCCAGGGTCGCCTCCTTGGTGAATTCGGCGACAAAGGCGCGGATCGCCGGGATGGCGCGGGCATGGGCGTTCTTGACGGAAATGTAGAGCGGCCGCGCGCCCGGATATTTGGGGCGTCGGACTTCGGTTTCGTGACTTTGTTTCTGCGGTTCCGTGACAGCCGCCGCCGGTCGCGAAAAAGGCGGCGGCCTCGCGGCCGCCGCCTTTTTGGGGTTCAGCGTTGGCGGTCAGGCGGCCGGAGCGATTGCGTCATCCTCGGGGCGCGGCCTGCGGGCTCGGCGGCGGGGAGGCTTGGATGCCTCGCCCGCCTCGGCCACCGGCACGATCGCTGGCGGCAGCACCTCGAGCGAGATCCGCTCCTCGGCCTGATCCTCGGCCTGCGCCTCCTCACGGTCGCGCCGGAAGCGCTCCCGGCGCGGGCGCAGCTCGCCATTGCCCTGTTCGCGCTCCGGGCGAGCCTCGCGCTGCGGCCTTTGGTCGTGCTCGTAGCGCGGCTGACGCTCGGGCCGCTGCTCGAACTGCTCCTCGCCCTCGTCCTGCGGCTGGCCGGCATTCGCCGCTTCGTCCTGATCTTCGTCGTCGTAGCCGGTGAAGTCGTCGCGGCGCGGGCGCTGCTCCTCGAAGCGCGGACGGTTCTCGTTGAGGACGCGGAAATAATGATCCGCGAACTGGAGCAAATATTCGGTCTGGACGCGGTCGCCCGAAAGCTGGGCGTCGCGCGCCATCGCCTTGTATTTCTCATGCAGCTGGGCGGCGTTGCCGCGCGAGCGGTTGTCCTGGCGGTTGCCCGGATTGGGCGGATTGTTCGGCGAGCGGGGTCCGCCGCCGCGGCCGCGCCTGCGGCCGTTCTGACGATTATTGATCAAGCGTAAGCCCTCGTCTGGTGGTCTGTTCTCGCCACTCTGCCGGCCGGGCCCGTCCCGGCCGTATTCCTTTTGCGCGACCTGCACGGCGGAGCCAAACGGCTCCCGCCTCCTCACGCCGGGCCGTCCGAAGACGCCGAAGCAATCGGGGGTCGGCGACGGATAGCCACACGCGTCTTAAAGCTGTGTTTGGCCCCGTCCCTGTCACCTATGTAGCTATTTGCGCAGATAAATCCAAGCGGAAAGATGTTGCGCTGGATCAAGTCGATAGAATGAGGCAGCGGACATGTCCCGCAAGATCCTGCCGCCATTCGACATTGAGCCGCTCGGCCCGGAAAGGCGCGGCGGCGGCGGCGGCCTGGCCGGCGCCGGTTTCGATGCACGCGATGCCGCCGGGCGCCAGCAAATCGCCGATGGCGGGGGCGAGGCGGCGATAGGCGTCGAGGCCGTCCCCGCCGCCGAACAAAGCTTCCTTCGGCTCCCAGTCCGCGACGTCGCGCGGCAATTCGGCCGTCTCCTCGACATAAGGCGGGTTGCACAGGATGAGGTCGAAGCGTCGCGACAATTCTGCCGCCCAATCGCCCAGGCGGAACTCGGCGCGCGCCGCCGAACCGAGCAGATCGGCGTTGCGCCTCGCCAGCTCCAGGGCGCGCGGCGAGCGGTCGATGCCGAGACCGGAGGCACGCGGCCACTGGTCGAGCGCGGCCAGCAGCAGGGTGCCCGGGCCGGTGCCGAGGTCGAGCACGGTCGCGGGACCCTCGACCCCGAAACGGGCGAGCGCCGCCTCGATCAGCGTCTCGCTCTCGGGGCGCGGGATCAGGACGCCCGGCCCGACTTCGAGCTCGATCGTCCAGAAGGCGCGGCGGCCGGTAATGTAGGCGACCGGCTCGTGCGAGAGGCGGCGGGCGAGGAGCGCCTCGAAGCCCTCGGGGACGCTGTCGTCCAGGCCGGCGAGGAGGAGGGTTTCGCGTTGGAGGCCGAGAGCGTGCGCCATCAGCAGCTCGGCATCGAGGCGGGGCGTGTCGCTGGCCGCCGCGAGCCGCCGCGCCGCGGCGGCAAGAGCCTCACGCACCGTCATCGATCGCGGCCAGCCGTTCGGCTTCGTCCTCGGCGATAAGGGCGGAAATCAGCTCGTCGAGACCGGGGCCGGCGAGGATTTCGGGGAGCCGGTGGAGGGTCAGGTTGATGCGGTGGTCGGTGACGCGGCCCTGCGGGAAATTATAGGTGCGGATGCGCTCGGAGCGGTCGCCCGAGCCGACCATCGACTTGCGCGCTCCCGCCCGTTCGCTCGCGAGCCGCTCGCGCTCGAGCTCGTAAAGGCGGGTGCGGAGCACCTTCAAGGCCTTGGCCTTGTTCTTGTGCTGCGACTTCTCGTCCTGCTGGATGACGACGAGGCCGGTCGGCACATGGGTGATGCGGACCGCGCTGTCGGTGGTGTTGACCGACTGGCCGCCCGGTCCCGACGAACGGTAGACGTCGATCCGCAAATCCCTGTCGTCGATCTGGACGTCGACATCCTCGGCTTCGGGGAGCACCGCCACCGTCGCCGCCGACGTGTGGATCCGGCCTCCGCTCTCGGTCGCGGGCACACGCTGGACGCGGTGGACGCCGCTTTCGAACTTGAGCTTCGCAAACACGCCCGTCCCCGTCACCGAGGCGACCACCTCCTTATAGCCGCCCACGTCGGACGGGCTCGCCGAGATCAGTTCGACCCGCCAGCCCTGCTCCTCGGCATAACGCTGGTACATGCGGAAGAGGTCGCCGGCGAACAGGGCCGCCTCGTCGCCGCCGGTGCCGGCGCGAATCTCGAGCATCGCCGGCCGGTCGTCGGCGGCGTCGCGCGGCAGCAGCTTGAGCGCGAGCGCCCGCTCGGCCTCGGGCAGCCGGCGGCGGATCTCCTCGGCTTCCTCGGCCGCCATCTCCCTGAGCTCCGAATCCTCCAGCATCGCCGACAGGACTTCCAGCTCGGCGCGGAGCCGCCGTACCTCGCGCGCCGCGACGGCGACCGGCTCGATCTCGGCATAGTCCTTGGACAGTTTGACGAACGCGTCGGGCGCGAGGTCCGGCGCCGACATCGCATTCTGCAGCTCGTCCCGCCGCGCCTCGATCGCCGCGATCCGTTCGGCCGAGATGGTGGTCATTCGACAAGCACTCGGTGACGCACGCTGGCAGCCCCTCTCCCCGGCGGGGAGAGGGTAGGGAGAGAGGGTCCGACATCGGAGAACAAACTCGACCGCAGAACCCCCTCACCCCAACCCTCTCCCCCGCGGGGAGAGGGAGATGGCGCCTCGTGCGAGGGGACGCGCTCTGCGGAGATGGTGATCATGCGGGGACGCTGCCTGAAAGCCCTCGAAGATGTTCCGGGAGAGCACACCGAATTGTCTCCAGGAAATCTCTGCCTGGATCCGGCTGAAGTTGCGTCAAGTGTAGCTTTTCGGCGGGATCGTCAGTCGCGCGCACGAAAAGAGCAGCCCGTGCACCGGCCTTTCGCGCGAGCTCGATGCGCCGCTTGGCATTGCCTTTGAAAGCAATGATAGCACTCACCCCGTTTCGCCTAAGATGCGTGACCAGATTTAGCGCTTCCTGCTCTAGGCCTGGGGCGTCGGGAATGACTGCAATCATTGGAGTGTCGACCTCGGCCTCTGCAATCATCATCGCCAGCCGTTCGATCCCCGCCGCCCAGCCGACCGCCGGCGTGGGCGGCCCCCCGAGGCTCTCGATGAGGCCGTCATAGCGGCCGCCGGCGAGCACCGTGCCCTGCGCGCCGAGGCGGGCGGTGACGAACTCGAAGGCGGTGTGGCGGTAATAATCGAGGCCGCGCACCAGCCTCGCATTGCGGGTCCAGGCAACACCGGCAGCGTCGAGCCCGGCGGTTACCTGAGCAAAGAAGGAGGCAGCGGCTTCGCTGAGGTAGTCGTCGATCGCCGGCGCGGCATCGGCGATCGGGTGGTCACGCGGATCCTTGCTGTCGAGGATGCGGAGCGGGTTCTTGCCGAGCCGGGCAAGGCTGTCGTCGGAAAGCTCAGCCCGATGCTTCTCGAAATGGCTAACCAGCGCGGCGCGCCACCCTTCGCGCGTGTCGGCGTCGCCGAGCGTGTTGAGCTCGAGGATCACGCCGTCCGCGATGCCGAGCTCGCGCAGCAGCTGGTCGGCAAGGACCAGCAATTCGACGTCCGCCGCCGGAGAGTCCGTGCCGATGATCTCCGCGTCGAGCTGGTGGAACTGGCGGAAACGGCCCTTTTGCGGGCGTTCGTAGCGGAACACCGGGCCGTGCGTTGCAAGCTTGACCGGCGCGTGCTGCTGCCAGCCTTCCGAAAGATAGGCGCGGCAAATGCCGGCGGTAAATTCCGGCCGGAGCGTCAGCATGTCGCCGCCGCGGTCGGGGAAGGTGTACATCTCCTTCGACACGATGTCGGTAGTCTCGCCGATCGAGCGGGCGAACACTTCCGTCGCTTCGAACACCGGCATTTCCACCCGCTGGAACGCGTAGAGGCGGCGCACGCGGTCGAACGTCTCGACCACCTTGTGGAAACGGTCGGCCTCCTCGCCCCAGATATCCTGGGTGCCTCTGATCCGCTGCGGTCCCTTGCTCATCGTCGGGGGCCTTAGCATTTTTGCGTGGTGGGGGAAGCTGAGCCGTCCCGGCGTGCTATGCCGGTTTGCGATTCAGGCTGACCGATGGCTTCAGCCGGCGGCGCGGGGACGCCTGGGTTTCTTTTTCGCCGCACCGCGTCGTCCGGCCTCCAGCGCCAGCGCCGCCCAGCGCCGCATCGCCTCGGCCTCGTCATAGACCTCGGCCGGCGCGCGCCTGTAGTTCATCGTGTCGACGCGGCCGTCCTTGAACGTCACGGAGAAGCGCTCGCACTCAGCATCGTCCCAGATGGCGTTGCTCTCGTCATCGGCTTTGAACCAGAGCTCGCCCTCGTCCATGATCGCGAAGATGGTGCCGTCGAGGTACAGGGTCGCGCCGCCCATCATCTTGCGCAGGCTTACTTGTCCGATCGGCTCCAGTGCCTCTTGCACCCATGCATAAAGGCCCTCGTCCACGCTCATGCCGTCAGCCGCAATCCAGCGATGCAGGCGACGATGGCGAGGATGAGCAGCATGCGCAATGGGGTAGCAGGCTCGCCGAACCAGATCATCCCGACCGCCACCGTGCCGATCGCGCCGATGCCGCCCCAGACCGCATAGGCGGTGCCCATCGGGATGGTACGGGCGGCATATTCGAGCAAAGCCATGCTGATCGCCACCGATATCAGGAAGGCGAGCGACCAGCCTAAATTGCGGAAGCCGTCGACGAAGCGAAGCGAGGTCGTGAAGCCGATTTCGAAGAGGCCGCCGACGATCAGCAAGAGCCAGGCCATCACGGGCCCGCCACGGCGTCGGCGATCGGCGCGGCGCCGCGGCGGGCGGCGATGATGCAGCCGGCCACGATCATCGCCGCGCCAAGGAGGGTCAGCGGGCGCACCGGCTCGGCGAACACCAGATAGCCGAGCAGGACCGCCCACACGAAGGCGGTATATTCGACCGGCGCCAGATATTGCGCCTCAGCCCGCGCATAGGCCCAGGAGAGCAGCAGCAGCGACAGGAAGGCGAGCAAGGCCGCGGCGACGATCGGGACGACCTGGCCGGGCGGCGGCGGCTCGGCGAGGAACGGCGCCGCGACCAGGAAGCAGCCGCCCATGATGAGGGTGGTGAAGAAGGCGATCTCGACCGGGCCGGCGGTCAGCGCCTGCTGGCGCATCAGGATGATGTTCCAGCCGTACAGCGCCGCCGAGGCGAGGATGGCGAGCGCGCCGCGGAAGGCGTCGGGGCCGAGATCGGCCTCGGCCTGGGCGGACAGGATGACGAGCACGCCGGCGAAGCCGAGCAGCGAAGCCAGCACCGCGCGGCGCGTGATCTTCTCCTTGAGCAGGATGGCGGCGAGATAGAGGGCGATCAGCGGCGCCACGAACGCCAGCGCCACGCCCTGCGCGAGCGGCACCCGGGCGAGGCCCCAGAAGAACAACAACGCCATCACCGACGACATCGTGCCGCGGATCAAATGCAGCCGCATTGCCGGACGGCTCGGCCATGGGCTGCGGCGCAGGAAGAAGACCAGGCCCGCCATCGCAACCAGCGCCGACACCCGCCACAGCAACGCATTATAGGTGCCAAGCGCGATCGCCAGCCCCTTCATCAGCGCGTCCATGACCGAGAAGCAGGCTATGCCGAGCGTCGCCACTGCGAACGCAAAAGCGGTGCCGGTGGTCCTGGGCGCGGGAGAGTGCATCACATCGTCATGCGAGCAGCGTCGCGGCGAAGCAATCGAGTCATCGCCTTCAGCCGGCCGGAGCCGCTACTCCGCCGCCACCGGACGGTCGAGCGCCCCGGCTTCGATCTCGGCGGCCTTGGCTTCGACCAGGCGGACGATGTGGTCGATCATCGCTTCGTCCCGGACATGATGATCGGTGACGCCCGACAGATAGACCATGTGGGTCCCGTTGCCGCCGCCGGTGATGCCGATGTCGGTCTCGCGCGCCTCGCCGGGGCCGTTGACGACGCAGCCGAGCACCGACAGCGACAGCGGCGTCCGGATATGAGCGAGCCGCTCCTCGAGCGTCTCGACGGTGCGGATCACGTCGAACCCCTGGCGGGCGCAGGACGGGCAGGAGACGACGCGCACGCCGCGGTTGCGGATGCCCAGCGCCTTCAGGATCTCGAAGCCGGCGCGGACCTCCTCCTCGGGCTCGGCCGAGAGCGAGACCCGGATGGTGTCGCCGATCCCGAACCACAGCAGCGAGCCGATGCCGATCGCGCTCTTCACCGTGCCGCCGCGCAGGCCGCCCGCCTCGGTGATGCCGAGGTGGAGCGGGCAATCGACCGCTTCGGCGAGCTGCTGGTAGGCGGCGACGGCGAGGAACACGTCCGAGGCTTTGACAGCGACCTTGTATTCGCGGAAATCGTGATCCTCGAGGATGCGGATATGGTCGAGCGCGCTTTCGACGAGGGCCTCCGGGCAGGGCTCGCCATATTTCTCCAGCAGGTCGCGCTCGAGGCTGCCGGCATTGACTCCGATCCGGATCGCGCAGCCGTTTGCCTTGGCGGCGTTGACGACTTCGCGGACGCGCTCCGCCGAGCCGATATTGCCCGGGTTGATGCGCAGGCAGGCCGCGCCGGCGTCGGCGGCTTCCAGCGCGCGCTTATAGTGGAAATGGATGTCGGCGATGATCGGTACGCCCGCCGCCCGGACGATCTGCTTCAGCGCCGCGGTCGAAGCTTGGTCGGGGCAGGAGACCCGGACGATGTCCGCGCCCGCCTCCTCGCAGCGCCGGATCTGGTCGATCGTCGCCCCGGCGTCCGCGGTAACCGTGTTGGTCATGGTCTGGACCGTGACGGGCGCGCCGCCGCCGACCGGCACCCGGCCGACCATGATCTGGCGCGAAGGACGGCGCGCTATGTCGCGCCACAGACGAATGGACATCGCGGCTATATAGAGGTCGGGAAGCGGCGGCGAAAGGCAAAGCTGCCCTCGCAGGGTGGCGCGACAAGCCACTGAGTGATAAAGAGAGTGGCTCGCCAGCGTATCGTGCGGTCATGTTCGGATCGCGAATTCCTGGAGGCCGGGGAAGCCGGGGGACGATGCCGCCTGAAGCGCCAGCTCTTGTTGCGATGCCGTCAGGCCGGTCATGCTGATGTCGGCGACCCCCAGATATTGGGCCTTCCTCAGCTACAGCCATCGCGACAAAGGGTGGGCGGACTGGCTGCACGGCGCGATCGAATCCTATCGCGTGCCGAAGGCGCTGGTCGGGATCGAAACGGGGGCAGGACCGATCCCCCAGCGGCTGAGCCCGATCTTCCGCGACCGCGACGAACTCCCCGCCTCGGCCGATCTCGGCGCGGAGATACGCGGTGCGCTCGCCAATGCCCGGTTTCTGATCGTCTTGTGCTCGCCGGCAGCCGCGGCGTCGCGTTGGACCAATGAGGAGATCGCCGCCTTCAAGCGCCTCCACCCGGACGGCCAGGTGCTCGCCGCGATCGTCGCCGGCGAGCCGTTCGCCAGCGAAATGCCGGGCCGCGAGGCCGAGGAATGCTTCCCGCCCGCGCTCCGCTGCCGGTTCGATGCCGACGGCCGCCCCACCGGCGAGAAGGCGGAGCCGATCGCCGCCGACCTGCGCGACCAAGGCGACGGCAAGCGGCTCGGCAAGCTCAAGCTGGTCGCCGGCATGCTCGGCGTCGGCCTCGACCAGCTCGCGCGGCGCGAGGGCCAGCGCCGGCAGAAGCGGCTGGCGATCCTCGCCGCAGCCTCGCTGGCGGGCATGGTCGTCACCAGCGGCTTGGCCGTGATGGCCGTCGACGCTCGCGACGAGGCCGAGGATCAGCGCGCCGACGCCGAGGCCTTGGTCGGCTTCATGCTCGGCGACCTGCGCTCGAAGCTCGAGCCGCTCGGCCGCCTGGACGTGCTCGATTCCGTCGGCGCCAAGGCGCTCGATTATTACCGGCGCCAGGACCGCGGCAGCCTCACCGAGGAGAGCCTCGCCCAGCAGGCCCGGGCGCTGACCCTGATCGGCGAGATCGCCAACCGCCGCGGCGATCTGGACGGCGCCCTCAAGCGGTTCCGGGAGGCGCGGGCGAGCACCGCCGAGGCGGTGAACCGTGCGCCCAACGACGAGCAGCGCATCTTCGATCATGCCCAGAACGTCTTCTGGGTCGGTTACATAGCCTGGCAGCGGGGCCAGACGGGCGAGGCCGAAGCAGCCTTCAAGGACTATAAGCGGCTTGCCGAACGGCTGGTGGCGCTCAACGGCGGCAAGCCGGAATGGCGGCTGGAAAGCGTTTATGCCGACACCAATCTCGGCACGCTCCTCCTCGAGCAGCGCCAGTTCACGCGCGCCGCCCGCATTTTCGACGCGGCCGTCCGGGATTCCGAGCAGCTGGCGGCGGGAGCGCCGGGCGATGCGCAATATCAGCTCCAGCTGGTCGAATCGCTTGCCTATATGGCCGACGCCCAGGAAAATTCGGGGCAGCTCGAGGAAGCGATGCGCAGCCGCGAACGGCAGCTGGAGCTGCTCGCCCGGCTCGGCTCGTCGGACGGGGATAATGCCAAGATCAGGCGCAAGACGGTGGCGGCGCACCGGGCGCTCGGGCGCCTGTTCACGGCGCGCGGTGACCTTGAGACCGGGCTTCGCCATCTCCAGGCCGCCGCGGCGGCGGCCGACCAGCTGCTCCGCACCGAGCCGGACAATACCGAATGGCTCCAGATTGCGGCCGCCACCAATATCGACCTTGGCGAGCTACTGCTGGTGGCGGCCAAGGAGGAACGATCCGGTGCGGCGTCGCGGCTGGGCTGCGACATTGCCCGGCGGCTGGTGCGGCGGGACCCGACCGTGGTCGCGTGGCGAACCGAGGTGCTGCATTCCTGCCTGCTCCTGCGGGCGAAGCTGGCGGGCAAGCGTGGAGCCGCGAGCGAGGCGCTGGCGGTGATCGGGGAGGCGCTCGCGCTCGGTTCGGCCTCGCAATCGGGCAACCGACCCGTCGCCGGCTATGCGACCGCGGGCGCGCAGATGCTGGCGGGAGACCAATATTCGGCCACCGGCCGCCCCCAGTCCGCCCGCGCGGCCTGGCAAAAGGCTCTGGCGGCGTTGCCGACGCACGGGCAGGAGGCGCCGGCGGAGCAGGCGCTGCGCTTCCTGCTGCTGCGCAAGCTCGGCCGAATCGAAGAGGCGCAAAAGCTCGGCGCCGGGCTCGATGCGCTCGGCTACCGCCACCCCGCTTATGTCCGATCCCGCCTCACGGCCGGTGCCAGCCCTGTTTGAAAAGGAGAGAGTGATGCAATGGAAGACCATCAATGTCGGAGTCGACGTCATCGCCGATGCCGACACGAACGCGGAAGACGGCGTCGGCTTCCATCTCGAGCCCCACTCGAATTCGTCCGATTATTTCCGCGACGGCAAGATGATCTTCCCCGAGGGGCCGGACCATTACCGCGTCTCGTTCTTCCTTCGCGACCGGACCGGCAACGGGTCGCAAGGGCTGCAGCTGCGCTTTCCGGACGAGCCGCGCGACGCGATCTGGATCGGCACCCGATGCCCCCCCTCGGACCCGGGGCCCGGCGGAAGCGGCAGCCCCGACATCCAGCCGCTCGAAATCGACACCGCGAAAAAGAAGCTGACGATCGACAATTTCAACCGCGATCAGGCCACGCTCGCCTACATGCTCCGGTTCCGCACCAGAGAAGGCGCCAGCGTCCCGTACGATCCGATCATCGAGAATGGCGGCGGCGGCAGAGGGTCCAGCTGACCGGGCCGATGCAGGCGTCGCGCCGCCGCACAGAGGAGACTTGCCATGGCCAAGAAGTTTTTGACGTTCGACGTCGTCGCGTCCGACAATCAGGGCGACCCGGACCAGCCCGCCTCTTTCTCGCTGCAGGCGGGCGACACAGCGTCGGCGCCTTACCTCGTGGGTGGCAAGCTGGTCTTTCCCGAAGGCGATTCGACGTTCGACATCAGCTTCGAGCTGCAGGACCGGACGACGGACCTGGACCTGGAATTCCTCCGCCGCGGCGACGACGCGATCTGGATCGGCAACGACGCTGCCTGCCCGCCTGCACCGCCGGGCGATCCGGGGAACGGGAGCCCGGACATCATCATCGGCAGCGTGTCCGCGACCAAGAAGAAGCTTCGGATCGACAATTGGAACGTCGATCCGGCCACCTTGTCGTTCATGCTCCGCTTCCAGTCGAAACGGACCGGGAAGCTGGTGGAATATGATCCGATCATCGAGAATGGCGGCGGCGGCAAGCCGAGCCTGCTCCGCCCGAAAGGTGTTTTTGCGGCGCTTCTGGGGCTGTTGGCGATAGTCGGAATCGGAGTGGCGACCAACCGCGGCAGGCGCAAAGGCGACTGAACCTCCGCTTTCGCGGCCGCTTGTTTCTGCTATGCGGGCTCCCGCGCGCGGGGCCGACGCCCCTGCGCGAGAGTTTAGTGCCGGGAGCGCAGATGTGACGATTGCCGACGCAAGCCGCGCCTGGAAGCTGGGCGTCCATGGCGGGGCCGGGGTGAGCGAACGCCACCGGCGGACGGCCGCGCAGGACCGCGAGATCCGCGCGGCGCTCGATCACGCGCTCGCGACCGGCAGCGCCATCCTCATCGGCGGCGGGAGCGCGCTCGACGCGGTCGAGGCGGCGGTGAGGGAGCTCGAGGACGATCCGCATTTCAATGCGGGGCGGGGCGCCGTCTTCACTTTCCAGGGCTCGAACGAGCTCGACGCGGCGATCATGGACGGCCGCACCCGCGCCGCCGGCGCAGCGGCGGGCGTGACCGCGACCCGCAACCCGGTCACCCTCGCCCGGGCGGTCATGGAAGAAAGCCCGCACGTGATGCTGAGCGGCCGCGGCGCCGACCAATATTCGCGGGACCAGGGGCTCGAACAGGCCGGTCCCGAATGGTTCGCCACCGCCGAGCGGCGGCGCCAGCTCGAGGAGATGAAGGCCCGCGGCGAGTGGTTCGATGCCGATATGAAATACGGCACCGTCGGCGCGGTCGCGGTCGACGCGAACGGCCATGTCGCGGCGGCGACCTCGACCGGCGGCATCACCGGCAAGCGCTGGGGGCGGATCGGCGACTCGCCGCTGATCGGCGCCGGCACCTATGCCGACGACCGCTCCGCCGCAGTATCCGCCACCGGCTCCGGCGAATATTTCATCCGCGAGGTCGTGGCCCACGAAATCTGCGCCCGCATCCGCCTGCGCGGCGAGAGCGCCCAGGCCGCCGCCGCCGCCGTGATGGAGGAGGTCGAAACGCTCGGCGGCACCGGCGGCGTGATCGTGGTCACGCCTGGCGGCGAAGCGGCCTGCGCGTTCGTAAGCCCGGGAATGTACCGCGGCATGGCCTCGCCCGAAGGGCGTAGCGTCGCCATTTACGGCGACGAATAGATGCCCGGGCGGCGGCGGGAGCTCTGCATCCGGCCTTCCCTCCGCCGTCATTCCCGCGAAAGCGGGAATCCCGCTTCGCACAAGCCCCAGTGAATGAAGAAGAAGCGGGATCCCCGCTTGCGCGGGGATGACAGGAAAGAAGCGGGCCCCGGCCTTCGCCGGGGCACAACATCATTGCGGGAGGACGGTGACCGCGCGCCGGTTCTGGGCCCAGGCGCTTTCGTCCGAACCCTCCGCGGCGGGCCGCTCCTTGCCCCAGCTGATGGTCGTCATCCGCGAGGCGGGCACGCCGCGCGCGGCGAGGTAGTTCTTCGCCGCATTGGCGCGGCGGTCGCCGAGCGCGAGATTATATTCGCGGGTGCCGCGCTCGTCGGCATGGCCCTCGATGGTGACGCTGACATTGGGGTTGCGCTGCAGCCACGCGGCCTGGGTGTCGAGCACCGCGCGGGCGCGGTCGTCGAGCGTGTGGCTGTCGGTCTCGAAATAGACCCGGTCCGAGCTCACATTCTGGATGAAGTCGGCCTGGCTGCCGGGCAGCGCCGCGCCCTCGACGCCGCCGGTGGTATCGCCGGCGCCCGCATCGACGCCGGTGCCGGCACTGCCGTCGATCGGCGGCGGCGGCAGCTCGCGCGGAGCCTTCTTGGCGCATGCGCCGAGCGCCAATGCCGCCGCGAGCGCAGCCAGCGTGAAGCGGTTTGTGTACATGTTCACCTCCTTGTAAGCAGCATGTTGGTCATGGGAGCAACGGCCCCCAGGCGGGGTCGGAACCGTCGAGCGGGGTCGGGATGCGGCGTTCGTTGATGCCGGTGAGGTCGACCTGCCACACGCTCGACCGGCCGCCGCGGCCTTGGGTGGTGCGGAAGAACTGGATGACGCGGCCGTTCGGGGACCAGCTCGGCGCTTCGTCCTGCCAGCTGTTGGTGAGCAGCCGCTCGCCGCTGCCGTCCGGAGTCATGACTCCGATCCGGAAGTTGCCGGCGAGCTTGGTGAAGGCGATGAGGTCGCCGCGCGGGCTCCACTCGGGGGTCGCGTAGCTGCCGCCGCCGAAGCTGATCCGGCGCTGGTTCGAGCCGTCGGCGTTCATCACGTAAAGCTGCTGCCGGCCCGAGCGGTCGCTCTCGAACACGATCCGCGATCCGTCCGGCGAATAGCTGCCGCCGACGTCGATGCCGGCGGTGTTGGTCAGCCGCCGCGACGGACCGCCATTGACCGACACCCGATAGATGTCGGTGTTGCCGCCGACCGACATCGAATAGAGGATCCAGCGGCCGTCGGGCGAGAAGCGCGGCGCGAAGGTCTGGTTGGCGCTTTCGGTGACGATGCGCTGGCGGCCGGTGCCGATGTCGTAAATGTAGATGCGCGGCCGCCGCTCGACATAGCTCAGATAGACGATCTGCCGGTAATCGGGCGAGAAGCGCGGGGTCAGAACGGTGAACTGGCCGTTGGTGAGGAAGCGGTGGTTGGCGCCGTCCGAATCCATCATCGCCAGCCGCTTCACGCGCCGCCCCTTGGGCCCGGATTCGGCGATATAGGCGATGCGGCTGTCGAAGAACGGGCTCTCGCCCGACAGGCGCGAATAGATGGCGTCGGCGCATTTGTGCGCGGCGCGGCGCCAGTCGCGCGGCTCCACCACATAACCCTGGCGGGTCAGCTCAGATTGGAGGGCGACGTCGTAAAGGTAGCAGCCCACCGTCAGCTTGCCGTCGGCATTGGCGCGGACGAAGCCCTGGACGAGGGCGACGGCGCCGGTGCCGGGCCAGTAATCGAACGCCGGCGCGGTCACTTCGGGGAAGCTGATCGAGCGCACCGCGCCCGGGCCGAGCGGCCGGAACAGGCCGCTGCCGCGCAGGTCCGCGGTGATCACCTCCGCCACCTGGCGCCCCAGCGCGTCGGTGGTGCCGGCCGGCGTCGGCGCGCTTTGCGGCGTCGGCATGGCGGGGACGGCGATCACCAGATCGTCGCCGCTTTCGTCGGTGACGTCGACGGCGAGCTGCGCGTGGGCGGGCTGCAGCGCGAACGCAAAAGCCGCCGCCAGTCCGGCGAAGACGAATCTCAGCTTGGTCATTGCGAAAGCCTCTTGTCGAAGGTCGGCCGGATCACTTTCCAGGCGTCGTAATAGTCGGGGGGCAGGTCGAACGGCGCGGCCAGCCTGACCGCCTTGACGGCGCTCTCGCGGTGGAGCTCCGCCTGGCTGCTGTTGCTGGCGTTGACGCCGGTCTGGTCGAGCACGCGCGGCGCGCCGACGATGCTGCCGTCGCGCGAGAGCCGCACCTCGACGATGGTGCGCAGCAGCTCGACGTCGGCGCCGCTCGGCGAGCGCCAGTGCGGCTTCAGCTGGCGGCGCACTTCGGCGGCCAGCGAGGCCTGCACGGCCGCGCCGGCCTTGCGGGCCGGGGGGGTGGTCGAACGGCTCGGCGATTCGCGGTCGCTGAGGCCGCTGAGGATGCCGCTCAGCCGCCCGGTGGCGCGCTCGGCAGCCTTCTTGGGCGGCGACGCCTTCTTGGGAGCGGCCTTCGCCTTGGCCGGAGCGGCCTTGGGCGGCGGCCGCGGCCGCTCGGCCGGCTTGGGAGCGGGCGCCGGGGCCGGGACAGGCTCGGCCTTGGGCTGCGGCAGCGGCTCCGGCTCGGGAAGCGGCGGCGGCTCGGCCGGCTCGACCGGGCCCTCCACCTCGGCAAGCTTCGGCGCCGGCTCGGCTTCGGAAGGGGTCGGCGCAAGGCTCTCGAGGCCGACATCCTCGACGAACGACACCTCGATCGGCTGGTTCACGACCGGCGGCCGGACGGCATTGGCGAAGCCGAGCGTCAGCGCCGCGAGCAGGGCCGCGTGGCCCATGGTCGCAACGCCCATTCCGGTCGCTTCGGCCCGGTCCATCAGCGCTCCTGGCCCTGCGTGCTGACCAGCGCCACCTTGCGCAGGCCCGCGGCGTTGATCTCGCCCATCACCCGCATCACCCGGCCATAGTCGAGCGCGCGGTCGGCGCGAAGGAAGATGCGGGGCCCGCCGTCCTCGCCGCTCGCGCCGGCGATCGCCGCCAGCCTCTGCCCGAGCTCGTCCTCGCTCAGCTGGACCTCGTCGACGAAGATCGCGCCGCTCGCCTCGAGCGAGATCTGGACCGGCTTCTGCTCCTGGTCGAGCGCGCCGGCCTTGCTGTCGGGAAGGTCGACCGGAACGCCCGCCACCAGCAGCGGCGCGGTCACCATGAAGATGATCAGCAGCACCAGCATCACGTCGACCATCGGCGTGACGTTGATCTCCGCCATCGGCGTCCTGCGCCCGCGACGGCCGGCGCCGAGGATAGGCCCCATCGCCATCAGCAATCCTCCCCTCGATTTCGAGGGGAGGGGGACCGCACGAAGTGCGGTGGAGGGGCGGCGGCGAAGCCGCCAGGCGACGTGCTCGCTTCGCTCGCTGGCCCTCCACCATCCCCGGCTCCGGGCCGGGGCTGGTCCCCCTCCCCTGCTTTTGCAGGGGAGGATCTGAGCACCGCCATCATCCCTCCGCCTCCAGCTCGCGGCTCAGCGTGCCGTGGAAGCCGTCGGCGAAGCGGCTGAGCCTGGCCTCCATGCGGTTGATGCCGTGGGTCATGCGATTATAGGCGATCACCGCCGGGATCGCCGCGAACAGCCCTAGCGCGGTCGCAAACAGAGCTTCGGCGATGCCGGGCGCGACGACGGCCAGGCTGGTATTGTTGGCGCCGGCTATGTCGCTGAAGCTGCGCATGATTCCCCAGACCGTGCCGAACAGGCCGACGAACGGCGCCACCGAGCCGAGCGTCGCGAGGATGTTGAGGCGGTCGGCGAGCCGGTCGACCTCGGCGCCGACCGCGGCGTGCATCGCGGTCGCGAGCCGGGCGCGGGTGCCGTCCTTGTCGACCGTCCGGCCGGCGGTCGAGCGGCGCCATTCGGCGATGCCGGCGGCGAACACCTTGGCGCTCGGCCAGTCGTCGCTGCCGCGGGCGTCGTTGAAGCGGTCGATATCGTCCGCCTTCCAGAAGTCGCGCTCGAAGCGATCGTTCTCGCGGCTGACGCGCTTGAGCCGCAGCCAGTGCGACAGGATGATCGCCCAGGTCCAGATGCTGGCCAGCACGAGACCGACCATCACCGCCTTCACCACGATGTCGGCCTGCAGGAACAAGGCGACCGGCGACATCATGCTGCCTTCGCCGGTCATTCCGAAATCACTCACGCGTCTACGTCCCCTTTTAGCCGCTCGAATGTCTGGACCCATGCGCGCGGCTGGCGCCTGGGACGGCCGTCCGGCGACAGGAAGGCGGCCGTCACAGTCGCATCGGTCAGGATTTGAGTCCCGCGCATGACTCGCTGCTGAATGACGCAGCTCGCCGCCCGCACCTCGCGCACGTTGCTGACCACGACCAAGGCGTCGTCCAGCCTGGCGGATCCGCGATATTTGATATGGGCTTCGGCGACCGCATAGACGCCCTCGCCACCCTCGAGCGCGGCGCGCTGGTTGATGCCGACCGCACGTAGCATGTCGGAGCGCGCCCGCTCCATGAAGCGCAGATAATTGGCGTAATAGACGATGCCGGCGGTGTCGGTGTCTTCGAAATAGACGCGCAGCGCGAAGCGGTGGTCCTTGCCCACGAACCCGCCTTCATACGGTGCGTCGATCCCGTCCCCGCTCACCCTCAAGCTGTTAACCCTCTGCGATTCGCGGCGGAAGGACCAACGGGCCAGGCGAGGCGTTTTTGCGCCGCAGCGTCCTTAATTCGAGTCGAACAGACCGTCCTGCGCGCCTTTGGGCGGGGCAATGCCGAGATGGGTATAGGCGCGGCCATTGAGGCAGCGGCCGCGCGCGGTGCGGGCGACCAGCCCGAGCTGGATCAGAAACGGCTCGATCACCTCCTCGATCGTGTCGCGCGGCTCGGAAAGGCCGGCGGCGAGGGTCTCGACGCCGACCGGTCCGCCCTTGTAGATGTCGGCGATCATCGTGAGGTAGCGGCGGTCCATCGCGTCGAGCCCGAGCCCGTCGACCTCCATCCGGGTCAGCGCCGCGTCGGCGACGCGCGCGTCGACCTCGGCCTCGCCGGCGGCATGGGCGAAATCGCGCACGCGGCGGAGCAACCGGCCGGCGATGCGCGGCGTGCCGCGCGAGCGGCGGGCGACCTCGGCGGCGCCGTCGCCGGCCAGCGCCAGGCCCATCAGCCGCGCCGCCCGGCGGATCACCTGCTCGAGCTCTTCCACGCTGTAGAAGTTGAGCCGCACCGGAATGCCGAAACGGTCGCGCAGCGGTGTGGTCAGGAGGCCCTGGCGGGTGGTGGCGCCGACCAACGTGAACTTCGGGAGGTCGATCCTGACCGAGCGCGCGGACGGACCCTCGCCGATCATCAGGTCGAGCGCCCGGTCCTCCATCGCCGGGTAGAGGATCTCCTCGACAGCCGGATTGAGGCGGTGGATCTCGTCGATGAACAGGACGTCGCCATCCTCCAAATTGGTGAGCAGGGCGGCCAGATCGCCCGACTTGGCGATCACCGGCCCCGAAGTGGCGCGGAAGCCGACGCCGAGCTCGCGGGCGACGATCTGCGCCAGCGTGGTCTTGCCGAGCCCGGGCGGGCCGAAGAACAGGACATGGTCGAGCGCGTCGCCGCGGTGGCGGGCGGCGTCGATATACACCCGCAGATTCTCCCGCGCCGCCCGCTGACCGATAAACTCGTCGAGCGTCTTCGGCCTGAGCGCCGCGTCGAGATCCTCGGGGCGGCGCTCGGCGGTGGTGATGCGATCCTGCTCCACGGCGCCAGCCATAGCGCAAGCCCAGCCGCTGTCGAACCCCGTCGTCATTGCGAGCGGAGCGAAGCCATCCGGTCGGGCGTCGGACCCCCCGCCGGGGTGCTCCGTCGTCGCTCCTCGAGGCACGGCGGTGCATCCGCGCTTGAGCCCGGCGAGCGACTGTATTAGCCTCGCAATACTCTCGAAAGGGCAGCAGGATGGATCGACGTGAATTTCTCTTCGCCGCCGGCGCTGCGGGCGCCGCGCTGGCCGTTCCCGCGGCCGCGGACGCCCAGGCGCCGGCGCCGCGGCCGCGGAAGGCCCGCTCGATCTATGTCGACGCCCAAGGCGCGCTCGACGGCTTCGACGAGCCGAGCCCAGGCAAATATGTCCCGTCGCAGAAGCTGATCGACGCGATCCGGCAGCGCCGCGTCGATATCATCAGCTGCACGATCGGCGAGGTCGGCAACGGCCCGGACCGGTTCCGCGGCGCCGCCGAGGCGGTGGCGAACTGGGACCGGCTGATAGCGGAGCACAAGAATTTGCTCGCCAAGATCGAGAGCGCCGCCGACATCCGCGCCGCCCGCGCGGCCGGCAAGCTCGGGCTGATCTACAATTTCCAGGACACCACCGCGCTCGAGGCGGACGCGGGCAAGGTGGCGACCTTCGCCACCCTCGGCGTCAAGGTGATCCAGCTCACCTACAACAAGCGCAACCTCGCCGGCGACGGCTGCCTCGAACGGTCGAACGCCGGCCTGTCCGATTTCGGCCGCGAAGTGATCGCCAAGATCGAGGAGGCCAGGGTCCTGCTCGACCTCAGCCATGCCGGCCAGCGCACCATCGCCGAGGCCATCGCCGCGAGCAAGGCGCCGCCGGCCATCACCCACAGCGGCTGCCGCGCGCTGGTCGATCTGCCGCGCAACGTCGGCGACGCCGAGATGCGGGCGTTGGCGAACAAAGGCGGGGTGTTCGGCGTCTATCTGATGCCGTTCCTCCGCATCAAGGGCCAGGCCGGGACCGAAGACCTGCTCCGCCATCTCGACCATGCGGTCAAGGTGTGCGGCGAGGACCATGTCGGCATCGGCACCGACAACCCGCTGATGGGCTACACGATCGACGACAAGGCCCGCCAGCAGCAGCGCGAATTCTTCGAGGACCGCCGCAAGAAGGGCATCGCCGCCCCGGGCGAGGCCGCCGACATATTCAACCTGGTCGAGGGCTATAACGACGTCGCCCGCTACGACCGGATCGGCGCCGACCTCAGGCGCCGCGGCTGGAGCTCGGCACGGGTCGACAAGGTGCTCGGCGACAATTTCGTGCGGCTGTTCGGCGAGGTGTGGACGGCCTAGACTCTGCGTCCGCCATTCCTGCGAAAGCGGGAATAGACCTTACCGCTGCCCACCCTTGCCAAAGGAAGCTCGACTCCCGCTTGCGCTGGAGCGACGAGGGCCCTCAGGCGAGGCTGAACATAGGTTCAGCGCACCGCCTTCTTGAGAGCGAGCCGCACCAGCGCATCGAGCGTCGCCTCCGGTCCCGCCTCCACTTCCGCCTTGGCGACCGCTGCCGAGGCTTCGGCGGGGCGGAAGCCCAGGTTGAGCAATGCCGAGACCGCGTCGGCGGCGTTGCCGGTGGGCGCGGCAGCCGGCCCCGCCGGGCCGAGCGCGATCCCGCCGGCCTTGTCCCTGAGCTCGGTGACGATCCGCAGGGCGAGCTTGGGACCGACCCCCTGCGCCCGCGCCACCATCGCCTTGTCGCCGCCGGCGATGGCGCGGTGCAGATCCTCGCCGCCGAGCGCCGACAGGATGCCGAGCGCGACCCTGGCGCCGACGCCCTGGACCGAGGTCAGCAGCCGGAACCAGTCGCGCTCCTCCGCGGTCGCGAAGCCGATCAGCCTGATCGCATCGTCCGACACCTGCATCTCGATGTGGATCAGGACCTCGTCGCCGATCGCGCCGAGCGCGGACAAGGTGCGGGTCGAGGCCGCCACCAGATAGCCGACGCCCTGCACGTCGATTATCGCATGGTCCGCCCCGAAGCTATCGAGCAGGCCGCGGAGCTTCGCGATCATGCGGCATGGCCCCGGAGGCGGCGGGCGCTCGCCAGATGGTGGGCGTGGGTGATCGCCACGGCCAAGGCGTCGGCGGCGTCGGCGCCGGCGACCTTCGCCCCCGGCAGCAGCCGCGCCACCATCGCATGGACCTGCGCCTTGTCGGCCCCGCCGGTGCCGACCACCGCCTTCTTGACCAGCCGCGCCGCATATTCGCCGACCGCGATCCCCGACCGCGCCGCCGCCAGCAGCACCACGCCGCGAGCCTGGCCGAGCTTCAGCGTCGATTGCGGATTTTCGTTGACGAACACCTCCTCGACCGCCGCTCCGCCCGGCCGGTGCTGCGCGAGCACCTCGCACAGGCCGTCATAAAGGCCGGCCAGCCGCTCGGGCAGCGGCGCCTTGGGGTCGGTCCTGATCTGGCCATTGGCGAGATGGCTCAATCGGTTGCCTTCGGCGGCGATCGCCCCCCAGCCGGTGCAGCCGAGCCCGGGATCGAGGCCGAGAATGATCAGCTGAGCCGCTCCATCACCTCGTCCGGAACCTCGTAATTGCCCCAGACGGTCTGGACGTCGTCATCCTCGTCGAGCGCGTCGATCAGCCGGATCAGCGAGCCGGCCTCCGCTTCGCCGACCTCGACCGGGGTCTGCGGCCGCCATGCCAGCTTGGCGCTTTCCGACGGGCCGAGCCGCTCCTCCATCGCCCTCGCCACTTCGTGCAGCGAATCCTGCGCGGTCCAGATTTCGTGCCCCTCCTCATCGGACTCGACATCCTCGGCGCCCGCCTCGATCGCCGCTTCAAAGACTTGATCGGCGCTGCCCGCCGCGGCCGGATAGGTGATCAGCCCGAGCCGCTCGAAGCCGTGGCTGACCGAGCCCGAGGCGCCGAGATTGCCGCCATTCTTGGCAAAGATGGTGCGCACATTGGTGGCGGTGCGGTTGCGGTTGTCGGTCAAGGCCTCGACGATCAGCGACACGCCGCCGGGTCCGAACCCCTCGTAGCGAAGCTCCTCGTAGCTGTCGGCGTCGCCGCCGAGCGCCTTGCTGATCGCGCGCTCGATATTGTCCTTCGGCATCGACTGCGCCTTGGCCGCGAGCACCGCGGCCCGCAGGCGCGGGTTCATGTCCGGATCCGGCGTGCCCATCTTGGCCGCTACGGTGATCTCCCGCGACAGCTTGGAAAACATGGCCGAGCGCTTTTTGTCCTGCGCGCCCTTGCGGTGCATGATGTTCTTGAACTTGCTGTGGCCGGCCATCGCCGCAAGAAACCTCGTGGGGAGCGGAATGCCGCCTCTCTAGGCGAGCGGCGCCCTGCCGCGCAATGGCCCCCGCCGCAGCGAGGCTCAGGCGAGGCCGAGCGCGGCCTTGTAGGTGTCGAGCAGGGCCTCGGCTTCCTGGCGGACGTGGCTCTCCATCTTGCGGAGCCGGACGATGGCGCGGATCGTCTTGGTGTCGTAGCCGCGCGCCTTGGCTTCGCTATAGACGTCCTTGACGTCGTCGGCGATCGCCTTCTTCTCTTCCTCCAGCCGCTCGATCCGTTCGATCAGCAACCGCAGCTCGTCGGCCGCGATCGTTCCCTCCGCCATTCAATTTGCTCCGTTTCAAGGGTGGCGCCCGCCTCTACGGGGGGCTGCCGCGCTGCTCAAGTGCAGCCGCGCCCGGGCGGGTTGAACTGTCCCCAATAGTGGCTATTCCGCCACCCGACATCGACCGGAGACAGCATGCCGAGCCAGTTCGTCCCCCGCAGCCGCAAGGTCCGCATCCTGGCAACGCTCGGCCCGGCCAGCGACACGCGCGAGATGATCCGCGAGCTCGCCGAAGCGGGGGCGGACGCGTTCCGCATCAACATGAGCCACGGCAGCCATGCCGATCATCTCAAGCTGATCGAAACCATCCGGGCCCTTGAAAAGGAGCTCGAGCGGCCGACCACAATCCTGGCCGACCTCCAGGGGCCGAAGCTGCGCGTCGGCAAGTTCACCGGCGACATGGCGAAGCTGAAAAAGGGCCAGAGCTTCGTGTTCGACCGCGACCCGGCGGCCGGCAATGCGGAGCGGGTCCAGCTGCCGCATGCCGAGATTTTCGCGACGGTGGAGGCCGGGACGCGCCTGCTGGTCGACGACGGCAAGCTCGTCTTCCGGGTGCTCGGCGTCGGCCACGACCGGCTCGAAACCATGGTCGAGGTCGGCGGCGAGATCTCGAACAACAAGGGGCTCAACGTCCCCGACGTCGTGCTTCCGCTCGCCGCGCTCACCGAGAAGGACCGCAAGGACCTCGCCTTCGCGCTCGACCATCATGTCGATTGGATCGCGCTCAGCTTCGTGCAGCGGCCCGAGGACGTCGCCGAGGCGCGGCGGCTGATCGCCGGCCGCGCGGCGCTGCTCGCCAAGATCGAGAAGCCGGCGGCGATCGACCGGCTCGACGGCATTTTGGAGCTGGCCGACGCGGTGATGGTGGCGCGGGGCGACCTCGGCGTCGAGCTGCCGCCGGAGGAAGTGCCGCCGCTCCAGAAACGGATCGTCGAGGCCGCCCGCCGCCTCGGGCGCCCGGTCGTGGTCGCCACCCAGATGCTCGAATCGATGGTCAGCGCGCCCTCGCCCACCCGGGCGGAGGTGTCGGACGTCGCCACCGCAGTCTATGACGGCGCCGACGCGATCATGCTGTCGGCGGAAAGCGCGTCGGGCCAATATCCGCGCGAATCGGTGGCGATCATGAACCGCATCGCCACCAGCGTCGAAGCCGATCCCAGCCACGGCGCCCGCGTCCACTTCACCGAGACCCTCCCCGATCCGACCACCAACGACGCCATCGCCGAAGCGGCGGGCAACATGGTCCATACCGTCGGCGCGGCGGCGATCGTCTGCTTCACCACCTCGGGCTCGACCGCGCGCCGCGTATCGCGCGAGCGGCCTGCCGTCCCCCTGCTCGTGCTGACCCCGTCGGCGAAGACCGCGCGCCGCCTGGGCCTGCTGTGGGGCGCGCATGCGGTGCGGACGCGCGACGTCGCCAGCTTCGAGGAGATGATCGGCAAGGCCAAGCGGATGGCGCTCCGGCATGGCGCGGCCAAAGGCGGCCAGCGCATCATCGTCACTGCGGGCGTGCCGTTCGGCACCCCCGGCTCGACCAACGTCATCCACATCGTGCGGCTGATCGGCGACGAGCTCGACCGCCACAAAGCCCAGCCCGAGTTCAAGGCGAAGAGCTAGGCTCTGCTCCAGCCAGTCCGATCGTCATTCCCGCGAATGCCGGAATCCCGCTCCTTTCCCTGGGGCCTTCGAAAGAGGCGGGACTCCCGCTTTCGCGGGAGTGACGGGAACACCTCATTGCCTTCAGGCGAGGGCTAGCGGGCATCCATCATGCGGGGGACGAGGTCGAGCAGCTCGCGGGCCAGGAACCCGACCCGGCCGACCTCGTCGCTCAGCCGCCGCCCGGCTTCGCCATGGAGCCACACGCCCCACAACACGGCCGTCAGCGGGTCGGCGCCGCGGGCGCACAGGCCGCCGACGATGCCGGCGAGCACATCGCCCGAGCCCGAGGTGGCGAGGCCGACGCCGCCGCCCCTGAAGCGGAAGCGGCGGCCGTCCGGCGCGACGATGTGACTGTACTCGCCCTTGATGACGGCGACCGCGCCGAATCTGCCGGCGGCTCGCCCGGCGGCCGCAAGCGGATCGGCGGCGACCTCCTCGGCATCGCTTTCGAGCAGCCGCGCCATCTCGCGCGCATGCGGCAGCAGGATCGCGCCGCCGGTCCACGCCCTCAGCGCCGTCGAGCGTTGCGCGAGGCTGCCCAGCATGGCGGCGTCGAGCACCAGCGGCCGCTCGATCCCGCTCGCCAGCAGGGCGTCGAGCAGCGTCTCGAGCGGCGCCCCGTGCTGCAGGCCGCAGCCGATCATCACCGCCTGAGCGCCCGCCGCCCACTGAAGCAGCGGCTCGATCGCGCTTTCGTCGATGCAGCCCTCCGCCGTCTCCTTGTGGGGGATCACGCGGGCCTCGGGCACCGCCACTCCGATGGCGACCGCAATGCTCTCGGCCGTGGCGATCTGGAGCTTGCCCGCCCCCGCCCGCAGCGCGGCGAGCCCGGCCAGCAGGGCGGCGCCCGGCAGTTCGCGGCTGCCGGCGATCACCAGCAGCCGCCCGCGATCCTCCTTGTCGCCGTCGTCGGGATGGTGCGGCAGCGGGAAGCGCTTCAGCAGGTCGGCGTCGAGCCGTTCGACCCCGCTCATCGGGTGGCGACCATCGCGTCCGGCTCGGCCGTCAGCGGCGCATGCTCTTCGATCAGCGGCGCGGCGAAATTGTAGCGGGCGAGGCGCGGCACGCACAGGCTGGCATCGTCGGGCTCGAAATCATATTCGCAAATGCCGCAATTGAGGACGCCGCTCTCCTTGTCGATGCGCAGCACCTCGGCCTCGTCCATCTCCTCCAATATGTAGCGCAGGCACAGCACCACCACCTGGTGGCAGACGATCAGCACCCGGCGGTCGGCATGGTGGAGGCTGACCGTGTCGAGCGCGCTCCTGAGGCGCAGGATCACATCGGCCCAGCTCTCGCCGCCGGGCGCGCGATGGTAGAATTTGCCGAGCAGCGCGCGGTGCTCGGCCAAGTCGGGATATTTGTCGCGAATCCCCGCGGCGGTGAGGCGGTCGAAGATGCCGAACTCACGCTCGCGCAGGCGTTCGTCGACGATCGGCGGCCGCCGGCCGCCGCCGACGCCGCCCGCTTCGCACACCGCCCGCGCGGTCTGCCGGGCGCGTACATAGGGCGAGGAGATCACAACTTCGGGCCTGGCCGCCTCGGGCAGGGCCGCGAACCAGTGGCCGAGCGCCCGCGCCTGCGCTTCGCCGAGCTCGCTCAGCGGCACGTCGACGTCGCGCACGGCGATGTCGACGACGCTGTGGCCGCCGGCGATCGCGGTGTCGCGGGCGACGTTGCCGGCGCTTTGCCCGTGGCGGACGATCCAGAGCTTCTCAGGCCATCTTTGCCGCATCGCCGGGACAAAGCCCGGATGGCTCAAAAGTTCAGAGCAGCCGCTCCGCCTCGAGCCGGGTGCGAAGGTCGTCGGCGGTGGTGAAGAGGTGGCCGTGCATGCCGACCGCCCGCGCGCCCGCCACGTTGATTCCGCGGTCGTCGATGAACAAGGCCTCGTCCGGCCTCAGGCCGAACCGGTGCAGCGCGCGGTAATAGAGGGCGGGATCGGGCTTGAGCAGCTTCTCCTCCCCCGACACGACGATGTCGCGGAAGCGGCTGAAGAAGGCATCCTCCTTGGCCCGGAACGGACGCCAGAATTCGGCCGCGAAATTGGTGATGACGAACAGCGGCACGCCGCGGTCGTCGAGCTCGCCGACGATCGCGTGGACGCCGGGAATCGGATCGCTGATCGTCTCGCCGAAGCGCGAGCCCCAGGCCGAGATCAGCTCGGCATAAGCCGGGAACTTCTCGGACAGCTCGGCCGCGGCCTCGTCGAACGGGCGGCCGGCGTCGAGCGTGTCGTGCCAGCCCCACAGATCGACGTCCTCGATGAACCTGAGGCGGGCCTCGTCGTCGGCGATCTGGCGGACCAGGAAGCTATCGGGATCCCAGCCGTACAGGACGTTGCCGCAATCGAAGATGACGGCGGTGGGGCGCGCGGTCATATCCCGTCACCCCAGTGGAGGCCGGGGCCGCGTCGGGTGAAAAGCTGGGCGCTATTTCCCGCTGGGATGCCAGCCTTCGCTGGCATGACGGCTAACCCTGGCGCGCCTTGAAGCGGCGATTGGTCTTGTTGATCACGTAAGTGCGGCCACGGCGGCGGATCACGCGGCAGTCGCGGTGGCGCGACTTCAGGGACTTCAAAGAGTTGCGGATCTTCATGGCCGTGACGCCTGCCTGTCGGTTCGGATGATGGTGCTGGAAAAGGGAGGCGCTCACCTACGGGCGGCGCCGGCTCAAGTCAAGCCGCCGCCGCCTCGCCCCGGCTGCGCCAGAACGGCCCGGCCTCGGTCAGACGGCGCTGCGCGGCCTGCGCTTCGGCGAGCAGAGTTTCGGTGCGCTTGGCCTCCTCCCTGGGGTTGGATGCGGCAAAGGCGGACGCCTCGGCGCGCAGCTCCTCGGGCAAGCCGGCGACCAGCTCGCGCGCGGTTTCCATGTCGTTGAGCTCCCCGAGCCGCTCCTGCATCGCCTCGAGCGCGGCGATGAACGGCTTTTGCGAGGGCGCCTCGGCGTGGAGGCCGGCGAGGAACTCCACCGCGTAGCGCAGCTTCTTGACGTCGATGCGCAGCCGATGCCGCGGCTCCGGGTCGAGCCCGGCAATGTCGCGGCCATTCTTGCGCACCTTGCGCCACCGCCGGTCGAGCTGCGCCTCGGCGAACGAAGGGAGCGGCGCGGCGGCCGCCTCGCTGTTGCGCCACGCGCCGACCTCCGCCCAGGCGACCAGGTCGATCATCATCGCCCGCATGCGTTTCGCGTGGAGCGCCTCGATCACCCGGTCGTAAGCGCGTTCACGCGCCGCCCCGAGCCGCCTGCGGAAGGCTTTGGTGCGGCGGCCGTCGGGCAGCCGCTTGAGGAACACGTCGAGGTTGCGCGCCTCGCCGAGCTGCTCGGTGAACCAGCGCAGCTCCTCCCGCAGCCGGCCGAACTCGGCGTCGGCGATGGCCGGGCCGAACAGCGAGAAAGCCGACCGCAGCCGCCGCATCGCGACCCGCGACTGGTGCAGCGCCGCCGCATCGCGCTCGCCGAGAACGAGCGGCTCGTTGCGGCGAAAATGGCGCAGGCATGCATGGACGATGGCGGCGAAGCCGTCGGCGACGCTCATCTGCGCGTCGAGGCCGACCGGCTCGGCCTTGGCCGCCTTGCCGACGTCGCCGCCCGCGAGCGCGAAGCCGCGTTCCGCCTTGGTCATCACGCCGATCTTGAGCGGGACCTGCTCGGCCAGCAGCCGGGCGATGCCCAGCAAAGCGGTTGCCTTGCCCCGCCTGAGCTCGAGCTCGACCTCGCTGACCTCGGCCTCCCGCTTGCCGCCGCGGATCGCGCCCCGGTCGAGCACCATCTCGATCTCGGACCCCTCGTGCGGCAGCAGCCACACCGTGCGCTCGACCTCGGCCGAGACGATCGGCTTCAGCCGCTTGCGCAGCCGGCCTTTGGCCAGCACCGGCCCCAGCGGCGTCTCGTCGAGCGCGGCCAGGTCGGGCTCGGCGCCGGCGATCTCGCGCTCCCATTCGGGCCGGTCGAACAGGCCGGCGCCGCCATCGCCCTGGCGCTTCACCGTCTGGACGAAGCGGCCGCCCGAGCTGCGCACCCGCAGCGAATAGCCGGCCTCCCGCAGCGCGCCCTTGCCGGTGTCGTAATAGACCGAGCTCTGCCGCCCGCTGCACATCTGACGGCCGCGCAGCAGCACATGGTCGATCAGCTCGGGAGCATCCCGCGGCTCGATCTCCAGCTTCAGCTCGACCTCGTTGCCGCCCTGCATGCGCGTCCGTCCAACTTACGACTCGGCCAGACCCATCTGGTAGCTGTGGACCGTGACAAATTAAACCAGGTTGACAGGCAGCGGGCGACGGAACGCGTTCAGCCGCGGCCCGTTGGCGGGCGCGAAAGGAGATCCATGGTCCGCGCCGCCCTGTTCGACGTCGATGGCACGCTCATCGACAGCAACGATCTGCACGCCGCCGCCTGGCAGCAAGCGTTCCGCCATTTCGGAGTCGATTTGCCTTACGAGCAGGTGCGCGGCCAGATCGGCAAGGGCGGCGACAACCTCGTGCCCGCCCTGCTGCCGTCCGAGCTGGTCGAGCGCAGGCAGCAGGAGATCGAGGATTTCCGCTCCGAGCTGTTCAAGCGCGACTATCTGCCCCGCGCTTTGCCGTTCCCCTGTGTGCGCCCGCTGTTCGAACGCCTCCGCGCGCAAGGCGTCCGCATCGTGCTCGCCACGTCCGCCCACGCTGACGAGCTCGACCATCATCTCGAGCTGCTCGGCTGCCGCGACCTCATCGAGGCGACGACCTCCCAGGACGATGTCGACCATTCCAAGCCTTGCCCCGATATCTTCGCGGCCGCGCTGGCGAAGGTCGCGCCGACAAGCGCCGAGGACGCCGTCGTGGTCGGCGACACGCCCTATGATGCCGAAGCGGCGGGCAGGCTCGGCCTGCGCACGATCGGCGTGCGCTGCGGCGGCTTTCCGGAGGCCGACCTGCGCGCGGCGGGAGCGGTCGAGCTCTACGATGGGCCCGAGGACCTGCTGCGGCGCTACGACCGGTCGCTGCTCGCCCGCCGGGGGCAAGGCACCAAAGCCGCGGCCGCCCGTTAAGCCTCCCATGACGAAGAAGAAAAGGCCCGCCGACGAAGGCGCCGAGGCGCTGCTCGCCGCCGACGCGGCGACGCTCGACGCGGTCGCGCCTTACCGCAGGACGCTGCCGGTGCGGGCGCTGTCGACCTTCAGCAAGCTCGGCGACCAGCCGCCGCTGCGCATCTTGTGCGCGTCCATGATCGCGGCGGGCCTTGGCGGCGGCAACCGGCGGCTGGCTCTGGCCGGGGCGCGGGCGATTGCTGCCCACAGCCTCGCCACCGGGGCCAAGAATTTCGTCAAGCACCGCATCGACCGCACCCGGCCGCAGGCGCGCGGCAACGGCTCCGGCAGCCATAAGCCGAAGAAGGGCCGCCAGCGCAGCAAGCAGGAGACCAGCTTCCCGTCCGGCCACAGCGCCGGCGCGGCCGCCGTGGCGCGCGCCTTCGCCCGCGACTATCCCGAATATGAGGCGGCGGCGCTCGGCGCAGCGGGGCTGGTGGCGCTCGCGCAGATTCCCCGCTGCGCCCACTATCCGACCGATGTCGGCGCCGGCCTCGCCATCGGCATCGCGGCCGAGGCGGTCACGGACTTCGCTTGGAATCGGCTGGCAAATGGCCGGCGGGGGCGGGGCCTCTCGCCTGGCGGGTGAACAGCACGCCGCTGAGCCGGCACGCCTTGTCGGCTCCGGGGCGCGCCGCTAGGCGTTGCGCCATTCGCACCGAGATCGACTGGATGCTGCCCGTGCCCGCTTTGCCCTGCCTCCGCCGCCTCGCCACCGGCCTCGCCGCCGCCCTGCTGCTCGCGGCCGGCTGCTCCAGGCCCGAGCCGGACGAGCAGCCGGCGGGCGAGCCGATGGTGGCGCCGGTGCTGCTCACCGAGGACGCCAGGGATACGCAGAGCTTCGCCCGACCGGAGCTGGCCCGCGTCACCCATGTCTCGCTCGACCTAACCGCCGACTTCGCCGACCGGCGCATCGCCGGCACGGCCATGCTCGACATCCGGGCAGCCGAGGGCGCGAACGAGATCGTGCTCGACAGCAAAGGGCTCGAGGTCGCCGCCGTCACCACTGCGGACGGGCGGCCGCTCGCCTTCGCGCTCGGGCAGCCGAAGCCGGATCTGGGCGCTCCGCTGACGGTCCGGCTGGACGGCGCGAGGCGGATCAGGATCGTCTATAAGAGCGCTCCCGGCGCCGAGGCGCTGCAATGGCTGACCCCCGCCCAGACCGCCGGAAAGAAGCACCCGTTCCTGTTCAGCCAGGGCCAGGCGATCCTCAACCGCACCTGGATCCCGACCCAGGACAGCCCCGGCATTCGCCAGACCTGGGACGCGCGGATCGTCGTGCCGGAGCCGCTCAAGGCGGTGATGAGCGCCGCGAATCTCGCCCCCGAAGGCGAGCTGGTTGCTGCGGAGAAGGGCGGCGGCCGCGCCTTCCGCTTCCGCATGGACAAGCCGGTCGCGCCCTATCTGATCGCGCTAGCGGTCGGCGACATCGGCTTCCGTGCGCTCGGCCCGCGCACCGGCGTCTATGCAGAGCCGGCGATGCTCGACGCGGCCGCCCGCGAACTCGTCGACACCGAGAAAATGGTGACCGCCGCCGAGCAGCTTTACGGCCCCTATCGCTGGGGCCGCTACGACATGATCGTGCTGCCGCCGGCCTTCCCTTATGGCGGCATGGAGAATCCGACCCTTACCTTCCTCACCCCGACCTTCCTGGCCGGCGACCGGAGCCTGGTCGGCCTGGTCGCGCACGAGCTTGCGCACAGCTGGTCCGGCAACCTCGTCACCAACGCCGTCTGGCCCGACAGCTGGCTCAACGAGGGCTTCACCTCCTATTTCGAGAACCGGATCATGGAGGCGCTCTACGGGCCCAGGCGCGCCGCCCAGGAGGCCGCCCTTTCCTGGGCCGATATGGAGACCGCCCTCGCCGAGCTCGGCCCGGACGCGCCCGGCACCCGCCTCCACGACGACAGCGGCGCCGACGAAAGCGGCATCGTCTACGACAAGGGCGCGATCTTCCTGCGGACCATTGAGCGCACCGTCGGCCGCGACCGGTTCGATGCGTGGCTCCGTTCCTATTTCGACCGGCACGCCTTCCAGCCGATGACCTCGGCCCGCTTTCTCGCGGATCTCCGCGCCAACCTGGTGCGCGGCGACCGAGCGCTCGAGCAGCGGCTGATGCTCGACCAATGGGTTTATCGCCCCGGCCTTCCCGGCAATGCAGCCCGCCCCGATCCGCAGGCTTTCGCCGGCGTCGACGAAGCCGCACGCGCTTTCCGGGCCGGCGCCGCCGCGAGCGGACTGCCCTATCGGGACTGGACCACGGCCGAGCGGCTGCGCTTCCTGAACGCGCTGCCGCGCGAGCTCAGCGGGGAGCGGCTGGCCGAGATCGACCGAGCCTTCGGCCTCTCTGAAAGCGGCAATGCCGAGCTGCGCTTCGCCTGGCTGCGGCTGGCGATCGGCAACCGCTACCTGCCCGCCGTGCCGGCGGTCGAGCAATTCCTCACGAGCATGGGGCGGCGCAAGTTCGTCGAGCCCCTGTTCGAGGCCCTGCTCGCCGAAGGCGAATGGGGCCGCCGGATCGCCGAGCGCATCTACGCCAAAGCCAGGCCGAGCTACCATGCGGTGACCAGCGGCCCGGTCGACAAGCTTCTCGCCGGCTGAGGCCGCGCCGGCAGCAGGCCGAACCGCGAACTTTCCTGCCTTTAACACTCCATCAAAACTCTGCGGCTAGTACGGTGGCATCCGACCTGTGGGCAGTGGATTTCCATGTATCAAGCGCCTGTCTCCGTTGATGCCGCGCCCGACGAAGCCATTCCGGTCGAAATGCCGGACACCGAGCTTCCCTATGACGACGGCAATCACCGCCTGCGCGAGGCGCACCTCCAGAACGGGCAGGCCGAGACCACGGCCCTGTTCGCGCCCTATTTCGCGCTCGCCGGGATCAGCGCCGCGGTGCTGGTCGCCTGGGCGATGCTCGGCCATGGCGAAATCTACCGGATCGTGCCGTGGCTGGCGGCGGTCGCGTTCGGCCATTGGGTCACCTATCGCCGCGCCATCGACGCCGGCTCCGCCGCCGGCAGCCGCAGCGCCCGCCGCCAGGCCCAGTGGCGGCCGGTGGTCGAGGCTGCCGCGCTCGCCGCCTTGTGGACCTCGCTGCCCATCTACGCCTTCGCCGTCCATCCGCCCGAGGTGCAGGTCGTCATCGCTGGCGCGATGGGCGCGATGATCAGCGCCGCGATCGCGCTGGCCGCGATCCCGGCGGCGGCACTGGCCTGGATCACGACCATGACGCTCGGGCTTTGCCTGGCTTATTATTTCGGCAGCGCCACGATGGACCTCAAGCTCGGCCTCACCATCGTCGGCTTTGCCGGCATCGCCATCTTCGGCGTCGGCCGCTTCACGCGCTGGACCTACCGCCAGCTGCGCGACATGGCGCGGGTCCGCACCCAAGCCGAATCGGTGCGCCTGCTGCTGCGCGAATATGAGCATCGCGGCGTCGGCTGGCTGTGGCAGGTCGATTGCGAGAATCGCGTGGTCTACATCTCCTCGCGCATGACCTCGCTGCTCGGCCGCTCGACCAGCCAGCTGATCGGCCACTCGCTGCCGGCCTCACTGGGCGGCAACAGCGCGCTCGGCCGCACCCTGCTCGAGCGCCAGCCGTTTGCCAATCTCGAAATGGAGCTGAAGACCCGGCGCGGGCCCCGTTGGATCAGCCTCGCCGGCGATCCGATCATCGACATGGCTGGCCAGTTCCAGGGCTTCCGCGGCGTCGGCTCCGACATCACCGAAGTGCGCAAGACCCAGGAGCGGCTCACCAACCTGGCCAATATGGACGTGCTGTCGGGCCTGCCCAATCGCGGCCGCGTGCGCCAGTTGCTCGGCGAGGCGCTGTCCAACGCGACCGCGACCAATGTGCCGTGCGCGATCATGTTCCTCGACCTGGACGGCTTCAAGCCGGTCAACGACACGTTCGGCCACCCCAAAGGCGACGCGGTGCTGAAGAGCGTCGCGCAGCGGCTCGTCAAGGGCGTCGGCGAGGCCGGCCACGTCGGCCGGATGGGCGGCGACGAATTCGCGATCGTGATCCGCGACGCGCAGGGCCGCAAGACGATCGAGAACCTCGCCAACCGGCTGATCGATTCGATCGCCCAGCCCTATCATATCGACAAGGTCGAGATCCGGATCGGCGTGTCGATCGGCTGCGCCTACGGGCCGATCGACGGGCAGACCGTCGACGACCTCATCCAAAAGGCGGACATGGCGCTCTACCAGGCCAAGAATTCCGGCCGCGGCACCTGCTGCTACTTCAACGATGACATGCGCAGCGTCGCCGAGCACAAGTTGAAGCTCGAGCAGGATCTGTCGAACGCGATCGCCGCGGGCCAGCTGCGCCTGCTTTACCAGCCGCTGATCAACGCGGCCGACCAGAGCCTGCAGGGCTTCGAGGCGCTGATCCGCTGGCATCATCCGACCCGTGGGGTGGTGCCGCCGACCGAGTTCATCCCGCTCGCGGAGGAAACCGGCCTGATCATGCACCTCGGCGATTGGGTGATCGAGGAGGCGGTCCGCGCCGCCTCGACCTGGCCCGACAACATCACCGTCGCGGTCAACCTGTCGGCACGCCAGCTCGTGCTGCCGGCGCTGCCCGCCACCGTCAGCGGCGCGCTGTCGCGCTTCCGGGTCAAGGCCAACCGGCTCGAGCTGGAAGTCACCGAGACCGTGTTCCTCGAGGACAGCGTCGGCTCGCTCGACGTGCTGAAGCGGCTTCGCGCGCTCGGCGTCGGCATCGCGCTCGACGATTTCGGCACCGGCTATTCGTCGCTCGGCTACCTCAACAAGGCGGTCTTCCATAAGCTCAAGATCGACGGCTCGTTCGTGCGCGAGGCGGCCAACAACAAGGAGACGGTGGCGATCATCCAGTCGATCGTGCAGCTCGCCAAGAGCTTCCGGATGATGATCACCGCCGAAGGCGTCGAGACCGCCGACGATTTCACCCGCATGCGCGACCTCGGCTGCCACCAGATCCAGGGCTATCTGTTCGGCCGGCCGATGACCTTCGAGCGTGCCAGCGAGCTCGTCCACGGCACCCCGACCCGGATGAGCGCCTGACCCGAAGCCGGCAGCGGCCCGGCCGCGCCTCCCTCCCCGGTCCTCAACCCCACCCCCGCCACCGGCTTGCCCGCGGCTTTCGGTGCTGTTAGAACAAAAGATGAACGCATGCGCAGCCTCGGGCGCTCTGACGGCTGGCGGTCCGGTGCGGCAACAGCGATAAAAAAATATTTTTATGACGGTTGACAGAAGCGGAAACGACTCTTTTCCGGCGCGTCGCGCGTGGCCGCCAAGCCACGGCCCGGCCGGCGGAAGGGACCGGCCTATTGTCAAACCCCGTCCACTCATTTTATCCCCTGAATCACAACAAATAGCAGCTTTGATGTCGCAAGACGTCTAGATGTTGTGTATAACATTGGGGAGGAAGCTGTGGATTTTGCCTTGAGCGAGAGCGCGCAGAGCGAGGACGGCAGAGCCGAAGCGAAGACCGGTTCCAGGTCGGTGGCGCCGATCCGCTTCGCCGTGAAAACCGAAGCGGGTCGCGACGCCCTGCTCACCGATTTCGGCAAGGAGACCTTGCGCGACCGCTATTTGCTGCCGGGCGAATCCTACCAGGATCTGTTCGCGCGCGTCGCCTCGGCTTATGCCGACGACGCCGACCACGCCCAGCGCGTCTACGACTATATCTCAAAGCTCTGGTTCATGCCGGCGACGCCGGTCCTGTCGAACGGCGGCACCGGCCGCGGCTTGCCGATCTCCTGCTACCTCAACAGCGTCGACGACAGCCTGAACGGCATCGTCAACACCTGGAACGAGAATGTCTGGCTGGCCGCGCGCGGCGGCGGCATCGGCACCTATTGGGGCTCGGTGCGCGGCATCGGCGCGCCGGGCGGTTTGAACGGCAAGACCAGCGGCATCAGCCCGTTCGTGCGGGTGATGGATTCGCTCACCCTTGCGATCAGCCAGGGCAGCCTCAGGCGCGGGTCGGCCGCCTGCTATCTCGTCATCTCGCATCCCGAGATCGAGGAGTTCCTCGAAATCCGCAAGCCATCGGGCGACTTCAACCGCAAGGCCTTGAACCTCCACCACGGCGTGCTCGTCACCGACGCCTTCATGGAGGCGGTCCGCGCCGGCGACGAATGGGTGCTGCGCAGCCCCAAGGACGGCTCCGAGCGCGCCCGCGTCGACGCCCGCTCGCTGTTCCAGAAGCTGGTCGAGACCCGGCTCGCGACGGGCGAGCCCTATATCATCTTCATCGACAAGGTGAACCGGTCGATGCCGCGGCATCAGCAGGAATTGGGCCTCAAGGTCTCGACCTCGAACCTGTGCTCGGAGATCACGCTTCCCACCGGCCGCGACCATCTCGGCAACGACCGCACCGCGGTCTGCTGCCTGTCGTCCTTGAACCTCGAAACCTGGGACGAGTGGCACGGCGACAAGATGTTCATCGAGGACGTCATGCGCTTCCTCGACAACGTGCTGACCGACTATATCGACCGCGCGCCCGAGGAGATGGCGCGGGCCAAATATTCGGCGATGCGCGAGCGTTCGGTCGGGCTCGGCGTGATGGGCTTCCATTCCTTCCTGCAGGCGCGCGGCCTGCCGTTCGAAGGCGCCATGGCCAAGTCATGGAACCTCAAGATCTTCCGCCACATCTCGGCGCAGGTGAACGAAGCCTCGATGATGCTCGCCCATGAGCGCGGGCCCTGCCCCGACGCCGCCGACCAGGGCGTGATGGAGCGCTTTTCGTGCAAGATGGCGATCGCGCCGACCGCTTCCATCTCGATCATCTGCGGCGGCACTTCGGCCTGCATCGAGCCGATCCCCGGCAACGTCTACACCCACAAGACGCTGTCGGGCTCCTTCTCGATCCGCAACCCGCACCTCGAGAAGCTGCTGATCGCCAAGTCGAAGAACAGTGAGGCGGTGTGGAGCGCGATCCTCGAGAAAGGCGGCTCGGTCCAGCATCTCGACTTCCTCACCCAGGACGAGAAGGACATCATCAAGACCAGCTTCGAGATCGACCAGCGCTGGCTGCTCGAGCTGGCCGGCGACCGCACCCCCTATATCGACCAGGCGACCTCGCTCAATCTGTTCATCCCGGCCGACGTCGACAAATGGGATTTGCTGATGCTCCACTACCGCGCTTGGGAGCTCGGCATCAAAAGCCTCTATTATCTGCGCTCCAAGTCGGTCCAGCGCGCCGGCTTCGCGGGCGGGGTCGAGGCCGACAACACGCCCGACCTCAAGCAGATCGAGCTCCAGACCACCGACTATGACGAATGCCTGGCCTGTCAGTAACCTTGATCGTCACCCCAGCGAAGGCTGGGGTCTCAGCGGAGTCAGTCGCGGCGACCCTTCTCGCCGGGAGGCCAGCCTCCGCCGGCATGACGAATTGCACCTTCCCCGAGCGGGGGGATTCCACGCCTTTTTCCCTTCGGCGTGGGAATACTGGCGAGGGAAGGGAGAGGAGAGGATGGCGACGGCCGGACCGCCCACGGCTCGAGCCCAGTGCCTCACTCCCTTCCCCCGCCGGTTTTGACGAGACGGCCCTTTTATCTCGTCACCCCAGCGAAGGCTGGGGTCCAGACGGAAGAAGTGAGGCCGCTTGGATCCCAGCTTCCGCTGGGATGACGGAGACGAGAATGAGGCTAGCAGCGAGCCTGAAAGGACCTGCGCGTTCCACAACCTTCGCCGCGCTCGCCCTGCTCGCCGGCTGCGCGACCCAGTCCGCCGCCGCGGTCGCGCCGGCCGCGCCCGGCTTCCTCTACGGCGTGTGGCACGGCTTCATCTTCCCGGTCGCCTGGCTGCTGTCCTTGTTCATGCCGGACGTCTCCGTCTACGCGGTGCCGAACAACGGCGGCTGGTACGATTTCGGCTATTTCATCGGCGTGGTCTTCCTCGGCGTCGGCGCCCGCAAGAGCCACGTCGTCTACCGCGACCGCGTCGTGCGGCGATGAGCGTCTTTTTCCTCGATCAAAAGAGCGACCAGCTTCTGGCGGGTTTCTCGTGCCTGGTCCTCGGCGTGGGGCTGATGCCCCTGATGGCCAAGCTCCTCGTGGGGGCGGTAACGGAGATGAATGTCTGGCTGCTGGGTTCGCTCCATAGCTGGCAAGAAGCAGTCCTCGCCGGCCTCAAGGTTTTCTTCGCCGCGATCTGCGTCGTTGTTGCAGTCTATGGCGCTATCCTGTTGGCACTGGCGGCCGTCACCGGTGCTGGTCTCATTCAAGCTCCTTGGGAGTAACGAACATGCCCCTTCTCGAAGCCCGCAAGCAGTATAAGCCGTTCGAATATCCGTGGGCGTTCGATTTCTGGAAGCGCCAGCAGCAGATCCACTGGATGCCCGAGGAAGTGCCCTTGGGCGAGGATTGCCGCGACTGGGCGCAGAAGCTGACCGAGCACGAGCGCAGCCTCTTGACCCAGATTTTCCGCTTTTTCACCCAGGCCGACGTCGAGGTGCAGGATTGCTACCACGACAAATATGGCCGCGTGTTCAAGCCGACCGAAGTGAAGATGATGCTGACCGCGTTCAGCAACATGGAGACGGTCCACATCGCCGCCTACAGCCACTTGCTCGACACGATCGGCATGCCGGAATCGGAGTACAGCGCCTTCCTCCAATATAAGGAGATGAAGGACAAGCACGACTATCTCGCCACCTTCTCGGTCGACACCGACGAGGACATCGCCCGCACCCTGGCGATGTTCGGCGGCTTCACCGAGGGGCTGCAATTGTTCGCCAGCTTCGCGATGCTGATGAACTTCCCGCGCTTCAACAAGATGAAGGGGATGGGCCAGATCGTCTCCTGGTCGGTCCGCGACGAGAGCCTGCATTGCGAGGGCATCACCCGCTTGTTCCACGCCTTCACCAAGGAGCGCGGCTGCATGACCAAAGCGGTGCGCGAGGACATACTCGACGTGTGCCAGAAGACGGTGCGATTGGAGGACGCGTTCATCGACCTCGCCTTCGAAATGGGTCCGGTCCCCGGCATGACCCCCAAGGAGATCAAGAAATATATCCGCTACATCGCCGACTGGCGCCTCGGCCAATTGGGCCTGCAGCCGATCTACATGATCGACGACCACCCTTTGCCGTGGCTGGCGCCTTTGCTCAACGGCGTCGAGCACGCCAATTTCTTCGAAACCCGCGCCACCGAATATTCCAAGGCCGCGACGCGCGGGACCTGGAACGAAGTCTGGGACAATTTCGACCGGCGCAAGGCGGCGAAGGCGGCGAATGACGCGCCGGAAGGCGACGGCGGCGAGGACATGTTCGCGCGGGCGGGGGTCGCGGCTGAGTGATCCCTCTCCCGTTCAGGGAGAGGGACAGCCGCGAAGCGGCAGGGTGAGGGCACGCACATGGTCCAGGTCGAGTCGGAAGCGATTCTGGAGATCGACTACGACTCAGCGACGGCGACTCTCTACGTCCGCTTCACCGACGGCGACTGGTACAGCTATTTCCATGTGCCGGCACCCGTGCATCGTGCCTTCCTCAGCGCCGACTCCCATGGCCGCTACTTTCATGACCATATCCGCGACCGATACGGCTATCGAGAGGGTCGCTGATGCCCGTGGTCTTCCGCTGGAACGGCTACCGCTTCCACTTCTTCGCCAACGAAGGCGAACCGCGCGAGCCGGCCCACATTCATGTCTCGCGCGCGGGCGCAAAGGCCAAGTTCTGGCTGTCTCCTGACGTTGAACTCGCCTATAATCGCAATTTCGACGCGCGCACGATCAAGCGCTTGCAAGAGGTTGTGGAGGAGCGTCGCGCGGAGCTTGAGGAAGCGTGGAATGACTTTTTCACCTAGCCCGACCGGCGTCCGGTTCGACGATGCCCAAATGTGGGTCGAACTTGAGGACGGCCGCACCCTCGGCATCCCGCTGGTGTGGTTTCCTCGTCTGTTGCACGGTACGCTCGAGCAACGCGAAGCCTTTTTCCTGAGCCCGGACGGCATTCACTGGGAAGAGCTGAACGAAGACATCTCAATCGCCGGTCTCCTCGCCGGGCGAGGGGACCAGACGCGCCTCGGACGAGCAGCGGCGTGAGCGGGAACTGGAACGAGGTGTGGGACAGCGGAGCCTGTCGGGCGCAGGCGAAGCCGACCGGCGGAAGGCGGCCAACGACGCCCCGGTAGGCGACGGCGGCGAGGACATGTTTGCGCGGGCGGGGTGGTAGCGGAGTGACCGATCGCCCGCGAGCGTCGCGACCTCTTCGTCGACGATGAGCTCGATCTTCAGCGCGGACCCCGGCACGTTCGGCTGCGGCGTTCATAGCCGCTCGGCCCACGTCGCGTCAGGGCGACTTTCCCCTTGTGCAGGAAGCGATCCGGGCTAGCCTACCGGAACCAGCGCCGCGAGGTTGCGATGACGACAGGGACGACCTTGGTATTGCTCGGCGTTGCGTGCATCATCGCCGCGATCGTCGGGGGCGGTTTCAAGCTCGCGAGGACCGAGTTTCCGACGATCACCTCGGTTCGGCGCCAGTTCCTTCTGGCCCTGTTCGGGCTCATCCTCATACTCGGCGGATGGGCCATGGATACCTCTTCCCGAGGGAAGCCGCAAAAGGAAATTGCCGACGGTCCTGCCTCGCAGAACGAGCAGGCGGCTCCCACGGTTGGGCCGTCCACCCCGCAGGAATCACGAACGGTCACCTCGTCTGAGACTTCCGAACCTCGGGATCTTCCCGTCACGGAAGTCCCGGGTACATTGCCTGAAGGGGACTCCGCCCCCGTCAGAACGACCCATGTGGAGGCCCGTCCGGTTCCGCCCGTCGCGCCGCCGCAGCCTGCCTGCGAACCGCTGGTGATCGGCCATCCCGGCTTCAGCCTCCTCCGGCTCGCTTCCGGCGGCTATCGGTTGGCCGCTCCGGCCAACCAGTGTCCGGCCGCCGGGATCGGCGAGACATTGGTGGTCGAGATCGAGCTCTGCTCCGGACGCCCAAGCCCTTTCTCGACTTTGGCCCCCGACTTCCAGGCCTATGACCGAAACGGCAGCCGAATCCGCAGCCAGGCCGAACTCGGAGTCGCGACCGCCGGGCCGGATCGCCGCTACGGTTACGAAACGCTTTCCGGCCGCCAGAATCCGCGCTTCGCCACAGGTGCCGCTTATGCGAAGCTCGCCGTTCACGGGCGTGGTCCGCGTCGCGAGGTCGCGCCTCAGCTTTGCGGCGTCGAAATCCAGTAAGGCGAGTTCCAACAAGCCGCGGCAAGCGTTGCCACCTCCTCGTCGACGGCGAGCTCGATCTTCAGCGCAAGGGCGGGCAGGTCGGGCGCCGGCGTGCGGAGGAGGCGCTTCAGGGCGGCGTCGCGGGCGCTGTCGAGGGAGTTGAGGCGGTCTTTGAAAGCTGTGGGGAGCACGCTTGTTTGGCTTTCCTCTCGCCACGGGAGCCTATCCTGCATCCCATTCCACTCCAGACCGGAGTATGTTGGGCGGGTGCCATTCCAGGACTTGAGCTACTTTCGTTATGCCACGACACTTAGGAAGAGGTGCGATGAGGATCGCTTTGAGCTTGGCGGCCGCCCTGTCCTTCGCCCTCGCCGCTTGCAGCACGGTGTCGGGGCGAATGCCAGATCGAATTCCAATCGCCCAGTACGGCGCGGCCTCCGGGACGGTCACGGCGCTCAACCGTCGAGCCCTCAGATCGACATTCACCGACGGCGTTCCCATCCGAGAGGTGAAGGTGCAGCGAGTGGAGGCGGCCTATTACCTTCACCTACGCGGCGCTCCAATTGGGACTCCGGGAACTGCGCAGGCGAGTTGCCGCACCGTGCGAATGCAGCTGCAGGATGACAAGAACGGCAATCTCGCCCTGGGGAAGGAAGTCATCACCGAAAGCTGCCGGGGTGTGGGGTGTCAGATATGCGATTTCGGCAAGGCTCCACTTGGCGGCTGCGTCTGCAACGAGCAGGATTCCGATTTCAACATCCCCAGGGCAACCGGCATATGCGAGCACACCAAGACCAAGACGACCACCACGGATTTCATCCGAACCGACTTGGACGTCCGGGATTTGGGAAGCTGGGAAGTCGGCCCAGAGGACAGGGTCGCTGTCGACCGGGACTAATCTCCCGGCATTCTCGCAGGACAACCCCAAGGAACTAACATTTAATTCGCCAGGACAGCCAGCCTCCACCATCCAACTTCAACACCGTCAGGTACCGCTCGCCGCTCGCGAGTGTCGCCACCTCCGCGTCGATGAAGAGCTCGATCTTCAGCGCTAGGGAGGGTAGGTCCAGCGCGGCGTGCGGAGCAGGCGCTTCAGGGCCGTGCCACGGGCGCTGTCGAGGACGTTAAGGGCGTCCCGAGGGCGGGAGATCGGCCAATCGGCGGGCATACCTGCACGGCCGTCCAATCCGTATTCCGGCCTCGTACCAGCGAAAGAGCGACGCTTCTCCACAGTTCCCTTTCAGGACCGGCCGCTTAAACTGTCCGAGCCGCCGGTGGCACCCGAATGGGCGGGGGCACGACGGCGTCGGCATCGGGACCGTCATCCAGGAAACGCACCCCCACCGCCTCATATGCCCGCCGCAGCGCCTCGATCAGCTCCGGCTTCACGTCGCGGTGGTAGCGCTCGAAACGCAGCACCGTCCGCCGGCTGACTCCGGCGGCCGCGGCGGCTTCCTCGAGCGACCATTCTAGCGCCGCCCGCGCCATACGAGACTGCTCCGGCCGAAGAACGAGACGCTCCAGATCAACCCCCTTGACGTGTTCCCACGCGGTCCCTAAAAGGGACCAGCTAGGAAAGGGCCCTCAGGCATGGCTGCCGCGAGGCATAACCTGTCGCGCCGGGCTCTGCTAGGCGCGGGTGCGGTCTCTTGCGCACTTCCCGCCGCCGCAAGGGCTTCGCCCGGTCCGCCATCTCCGTTCGGGCTGAGCCTGTCGGGACGTAGTCGACCGGAGGTCAACCCCTATCCTTCTCCTGCACCACAAGAGAAAGAAGCCCTTCGACAGGCTCAGGGCGAACGGGAAGTGGGTGAGTCGGCCCGTGTCCGCTGGACCCGCACCCTCGCCGCCTACCGGCGAGCCGGAGCGCGGGTCGCCACGTTCAAGGCGGCGGAAGCGCTCCTTCCGCCGGAGCGACGGGCCTTCCCGTGCGACGACCTCGAGAAGAGGTTCGGCCATCTCGACTCCCTCCGCCTCGCCGCGCTCCGCCGCCTGCTCCGCCTCCCCGCGCCCGACCTCCCCGCCCTCTCGCTCAAGCTCGACTTCGCCATCGCCGATCTGGCCTGGGAGCTCGACGGCTGCGAAACCTGCCTCGTCGTCCTCAGCGTCGATGCGCGGCGGCTCGCCGGCCTCGGCTCCGCGAACTCCTCCAGATAGTGGCCGCTGCGCCACCGCAAGCGGCCGGAGAAGCCGTTGATTACGTCTGCAAGACGTGCGGCGGGAACAGCGTCACCCGCGACGCGTGGGCCGAATGGGACGCGGAGGCGCAGGAGTGGGTGCTCGGCGCCGCGTTCGACTACGCCTTCTGCCACCATTGCGAGGAAGAGACGAACCTCGTCGAAGTGGAGCTCGCGTCGGGAGAGCCGACCGGCGGCTAACGGACAAGGTCGCGCCGCCCATGCCTCCCCTTCCGCCCCCGGCTGGGCTAGACATGGTCCGCCGCAGGCGGAGCCAGCCCATGCCCACCCCAATCAACCTCCACGAAAAGCTCGCCGCCTTCACCGATCTCTGGTCGCCCAGGATCGTCGGCGCCTTCAACGGGCACGACCTGATGGTCGTCAAGGCGAAGGGGGAGTTCACCTGGCACAGCCACCCCGACACCGACGATTTCTTCCTGGTGCTGAAGGGGCGGCTCGTCATCCACCTGCGGGACGGCGCCGTCAGCCTCGGCCCGGGCGAGCTCTACGTCGTGCCGAAGGGCGTCGAGCACCGCCCGGTGGCGCAGGAGGAGACCCACATCCTGCTGATCGAGCCCGTCGGCACCCCCAACACCGGCGACCCCGCCACCGCCGCCGTCAAGCACGCGATCTGACGGCCGTCGCTCACTCTCGCCAATCGGCACTGAGCCCGGCAGGGAGGCTGAAACCTATGAAGCTTTCCGAACCTTTCGTGGCGCGGCGGGACGTGGCATGGCATGCCGGCCGGCAGAGCGGGGAGAAAGCCATGTCACAGCAGAATGTAGCCCTGGTGCGCGGGATCTACGAGGCCTTCGCGGCCGGCGACGTCGCTGCCGTGCTCGCCGGAATGGGTCCCGACATGGTCTGGAACGAGGCCGAGAATTTCCCTTATGCCGACGGCAACCCCTATCGCGGCCACGACGCGATATTGGGCGGCGTGTTCGCGCGGCTCGGCTCGGAGTGGGACGGCTTCGCGGCGGTGCCGGAGGAATTTCTCGACGCCGGCGATGCGGTGGTCGCGCTCGGCCGCTACCGCGGCACCTGCAAGGCGACCGGCCGCGCGCTGGACGCCCAATTCGCCCATGTCTGGCGGGTCACCGGCGGCAAGGCGGCCGCCTTCCAGCAATATACCGACACCCTCCAGGCCGCGCGCGTCACCGGCGCCGCGGCAGCGGGTCCGCCTTGACGGCGCATGGCGACAGGCTGCCCCCAAGCGCTCCCCGCCGCTAACCGGCACGCGGCATCGGCGGCGGCCTCGCCCGGCCGCCCCCTAATCTGCGACCAGGACCATGTCGATCTCGGCGATCCGCTTGCCGCCGCACCAGATTTCGGCGCGCTGGTAGCGCGGCGAGCCGGTCGCCTCGTAACGCGGGCGGTCCTGGACCGCGGCGCCGGCCTCGGCGACCAGCGCCAGGTCGAACGCGATCGTCCCCGGCGGCGCCGACGGCCGCCGGGTCAGCGTCGGCTTGAAGCCCGCCATCAAGAGGTCGACCTTGCCGTTGACGAGCAGGCGGCCGCTCTCGATCGAGCCGTGCCAGTCGCTGGTCTCGCGGAACGGGCACGCGCCGAGCCCGCCGAGCCCGCCCTGCCCGCCCCCGCTCGCCAGGCTGTTGCCGGCCTCGGCTCCTGGGCCGGCGGCCGCAGCGGCGGCCGCCCGATTGTCCGGGGCCTGGTCCGAGGGCGCTTCGCCGGCGCCGCCGCCCGCGTCGCAGGCGCCCAGCCCCAGCCCGAGCCCCAGCATCATGATCGCAACCCGTCGCCTCATCCCGGCTTCCTTCCTGCCGCCGCCCTTCACCAAAGCCGGGCGCCCGCTGCGGTTCCCCGCGCCGGACCCGCTGCGGCGGATGAGGAGAGAAAGCGCCCATCGGCTCGTGCGGACGATAGCACGATCTTGGCTGTTTCCGCGTCGTGCGGCCGCGGCCTACTGGCCGGACCGATGGCTGGTCAGGTCAGCCGCACCACGGCCGCCGTCCGCCCGCATAGGGCCGCGCCAGCCCTTCGGCGACGAGCACGTCCCCGAGCGACTGCCCGCCGCGGGTGACGATCCGGAGCTTGCGGCCGTAGCGGTCCTCGTCGCGGTCGGCCGGCTCGAGCTCGAACGGCCCTTGAGTCAGCAGCTGCTCCAGCCTTCGGGTCGCCCGTTCGCCGAGCTCGGCCTCGTAGGCGCAGCGCGGGGGGTGGGTCTCGGGCGTGTCGATGTCGGCGATCCGGATCTTCTCGCCGCCGTAGCGGAAGGTGTCGCCGTCGATCACGCTGACCGACTCGGGATCGGCGACGGCCACGCCCGCGCCCGCGCCGGCCGGTACCGACGCGTAAGCGAGGCCGAGAAAGACGCCGCCGAACAGCACCAGCCTGATCTCGCCGATGCTGACGCCGCGTTCCGGACGGGGACGGCGGCGATTCGTTGGACCTGTGCCGACGAGGCGTGGCTTCCACGGCTTGGACATGGCGACAGGCTAGCTGGAAGGCCCCAACAGCAGGTTAAAGGACCGCTCCGAAAAGCCTCCGATCCGGATCGACCGGGACGAGTGCAGCCGCGCGATCAACTTGGGCCTGCCGCCACGCCATAGCTTGTCGCAGCCCATCGCCGGCTTTGTGCTCGCCGGCACCTTGCGTTGCCCTGGGCATCACGCCCCCCCCGCCGGGTTCGCCTTGCGCCGCAGGCGGGCCGGCAATAGGCGGCGGGGATGAAATGGCTCGGCTTTGCCTTCCTCGCCGGTCTCGCCAGCGCCTGCGGCTTCGAGCCTTGGGCATTGTGGCCGCTGACCCTCGCAGCCCTGGCCTTGCTGCTGTGGCTGGTTGAGACCGCGCCCAGTCTCCGCAGCGCCCTCGCCCGCGGCTATGCGTTCGGCGCCGGCCAGTTCATGCTCGGCCTCAACTGGATCGCGACCTCGTTCACCTACCAGGCGGCGATGCCCGCCTGGCTCGGCTGGCTGTCGGTGATGCTGGTCTCGCTCTACCTGGCCATCTATCCGGCGGCGGCGGCGGGCCTTGCGTGGCGGTGGAGCGCGGCCGCGCCGGGTGCTTCAAGGGGACCGGAGCCCGGCGGCCGCCGGGACCGGCTGCGGCTGGTGCTGGTGTTCGCGGCCGCCTGGATCGTCACCGAATGGCTGCGGGCGAGCCTGTTCACCGGCTTCGCCTGGAACCCGGTCGGAGTGAGCCTGATCGCGACGCAACTTTCGCGCCTCGCGACCGTGATCGGCAGCTATGGCCTTTCCGGGGTCGCGGTCCTGCTCGCCGGCGTGCTGCTGCTCCTGCTCGAAAAGGGCATGCGGCGCGGGATCCTGCTGTTCGCCGCCATTGCGGTCGCCGGCGGGCTCGTTTCGGCATTTGGCGGCGGCGGAACCCGTCCCGCGGGGCCGTCGCTCCGCATCGTCCAGCCCAATATCGGCCAGGAGGAAAGATGGCGGGAGGAGGTGGTCGAGCGCAACTTCGCGAAACTTCGGCGCCTGTCCAGCACCGCCGCCGAGGAGCCGCGGCTGCTCCTGTGGCCCGAATCGGCGGTCGTGGAGCCGTTGCAGGACGCGCGTACGGGCAACGAGCATCGGCAGCGGGCCCGGCAGGTGCGGGAGCGCGTGGGCGAGCTGCTCGGTCCGCGCGACCTGCTGCTGACCGGCGGCGTCGGCTTCCGCTCTGCGGACGGCCACACCATCACCAGCGCGACCAACAGCGTGTTCGCGATCGGCCCCGGCGGCCGCATCCTCGGCCGCTACGACAAGGCGCATCTCGTCCCTTATGGCGAGTATCTGCCGATGCGCCCGTGGCTGACTGCGATCGGGCTGTCGCGGCTGGCCCCCGGCGACGTCGATTTCGATTCCGGGCCCGGCCCGCAGACGCTCGATGTCGCGGAGTTCGGCAAGGTGGGCTTCCAGATCTGCTACGAGATCATCTTTTCAGGCGCGGTGATCGACCGGGCCAATCGGCCTTCCTTCCTGTTCAACCCCTCCAACGACGCCTGGTTCGGAGCATGGGGCCCGCCTCAGCATCTCGCCCAGGCACGGCTCCGCGCCCTCGAGGAGGGGGTGCCCGTCCTTCGCTCGACCCCGACCGGCATCTCCGCCGTGATCGACGCGGAAGGCAGGCTCCTCCACTCGATCCCGTGGCGCACCGCCGGCGTGATCGATGCGCAGCTGCCGGGCGCCGCGCCGCCGACCTTGTTTGCCCGGTTCGGCAACAGTCTCTCCTTCCTGTTCGCGCTGCTGCTCGTCGCGGGCGCGATTGCAGTGCGGACCAAAGCACGCTAGGGGAGGCATATAAGGATATCTTTATATCCGAAATTCCTTCCTCATGGATCAGCAAAGGCCGGCTTCCCGATGCGCAGCAACTACATCTTCACGTCCGAATCAGTGTCCGAGGGCCATCCCGACAAGGTCGCCGATCAGATTTCCGATGCCGTCGTCGACCTGTTCATCGGCCGCGATCCGGAGGCGCGCGTCGCCTGCGAGACCCTGGTGACGACCAACCGTATCGTCTTGGCCGGGGAAGTCCGCTGCCGGGTGGACGTCACTCCCACCATCCAGGAGATCGAGGAGGCGGCGCGCAGCACGGTGAAAAGGATCGGCTACGAGCAGCACGGCTTCCACTGGCAATATGCCGACTTCGCCTGTCACCTGCACGGCCAGTCGGCCGACATCGCCCAAGGCGTGGACGAGGCCGGCAACAAGGATGAAGGCGCCGGCGACCAGGGCATCATGTTCGGATTCGCCTGCGACGAGACACCCGACCTGATGCCGGCCACCATCCATTATTCGCACCGCATCCTGGAGCGGCTCGCCAAGGAACGCCATTCGGGCGCGGCCGACTTCCTCGAGCCCGATTCCAAAAGCCAGGTGACGCTCGCCTTCGAGGACGGCCGGCCGGTGCGCGCCGTCAAGCTGGTCGTGTCGACCCAGCACGCCAAGGGCTACGACCAGGCGAAGCTGCGCGACTATGTCAAAGGCGTGTTCTCCGACGTCCTGCCGCAGGGCTGGATGCCGAATGACGACGAGGCGATCTTCGTCAACCCGACCGGTCTGTTCGAGGTCGGCGGTCCCGACGGCGACGCCGGCCTGACTGGCCGCAAGATCATCGTCGACACCTATGGCGGCGCGTCCCCCCACGGCGGCGGCGCCTTTTCGGGCAAGGATCCGACCAAGGTCGACCGCTCGGCCGCCTATATCAGCCGCTATCTCGCCAAGAATGTCGTCGCCGCCGGCATTGCCCGCCGCTGCACGATCCAGCTCAGCTACGCGATCGGCATCGCCGAGCCGCTGTCGCTCTACGTCGACCTGCACGGCACGGAGGCGAACGGCACCAGCGCGGCGAGGCTCGAGGAGGTGCTTCCCCAGCTCGTCCGGCTGACGCCGAAGGGGATCCGCACCCATCTCGGCCTCAACAAGCCGATTTACGTCCCGACCGCCGCCTACGGCCATTTCGGCCGCAAGGCCGACGGCAACCTGTTCACCTGGGAAAAGACCGACCTGATCGACGAGCTCAAGGCGGCGGTGTAACGGCCTCCCCTCCGCTTGCGGAGGGGAGAAACCATGTCCGACCCCACCACCATCCGCCGCCTCTATGGCCGCGCAAAGGGCCACAGGCTTCGCCGGGGCCAAGCGGCGCTGGTCGAGCAGCTCCTGCCGGCCCTGAGCGTCCCCGCGGAAGGAGAGATCACCGCCGCCGCCCTGTTCGGCGACAAACGCCCGCTCCATTTCGAGATCGGCTTCGGCTCGGCCGAGCATCTCGCCTACCGCGCCGATCTCCTCCCCGATCACGGCTTTATCGGCGCCGAGCCGTTCCTCAACGGCGTGGTGGCCGCACTCGCGCAGATCCGGGACCAGCGGCTCGCCAACGTCCGCCTCCATAGGGGCGATGCGCTGGACGTGCTCGAGCGGCTTCCGGACGCCTCGCTGCGCTTCGTCTACCTGCTCCACCCGGACCCCTGGCCCAAGGCGCGCCACGCCAAGCGCCGGATGGTCAACCACGGTCCGCTCGACCTCATCGCGGCCAAGCTCGAGCCGGGCGGCGAGTTCCGCCTGGGCACGGACGACCCGGTCTATTGCCGCTGGTCGATGATGGTGATGACCCAGCGCCGCGATTTCGAATGGCAGGCGGAGAAGGCCGCGGACTTCCTCGCCCGCCCCGGCGGCTGGCCCGAGACGCGCTACGAAGCCAAAGCCCGCCGCAACGGCCATGAAATATGGTATTTCCGTTACCGGAGGTGCTGATGTCGATCGCCGCGAAAGCCTCGAAGATGGGCAAGGCCGCTCGGGAGCCGCTGGGACTTGCGGCCTTGCTGTGCCTGTCCTTCGGCTTGGCCGCGGCAGTGGCGCTCTACTGCATCGCCTATAATTCCCTCGCCGGCCGTTCCGAGGGCCTCGGCACCGCCCTCATTTGGGCGCTCGTCAATGTGGTGCCCTGGTTCCTCGCCTTCGAGGCGGCGAAGCGCAGTCGCACCGCCGCCGGCAAGGCGGGCGTGCTGGCGGCGGCGCTCCTTGCCTCGATGATCCTGCAGCTGCTGGCGTTCGGCCTTCCCGCACAGCCGCCGTTCGAGCTGGTGCGGCGGCTGCCGGGGCTGCTCCTCGTCGCCGTGCTGCTCGGCCTCATCGGCCGGGCCGGCGCGGCCGCGCCCGCGCCTGCCGCCGAGCTGCCGCTGCTGCCCGCGCAGATCGACTGGGTGGCGGCGGCCGGCAATTATGTCGAGCTGCACGGTCATGGCCGCACGATCGTCCACCGCGCCTCGCTGAGTTCGGTCGAGGCCCAGCTCGGCGCTCGCGGGTTCGTCCGCATCCACCGCTCTACGCTGGTGCGGCGCGAAGCGATCGCTCGGGTGCGCGCGGTTGATCTGGTGCTCCGCAACGGCACCAGCCTCAAGCTGGGCAAGCGCTACCGATCGAAATTGCTGTCGGCGACGGCGGAATTTCGTCCCTTGGCCCCGGCGGAATAGCCTCGCAGGCCGGCGCAGCGTAGCCGATCGCCTTTGCAAGGGTGCGTCGATGATCGGTCGAAACCTGGTGCTGGCGGCGTGGCTCATCGCAACCGGCGCGCATGCGCAGACGGCGCGGCTGGTCGGTGACCTGCCGCGCAGGGACGGGCGGGCGCTCCAAGCCCTGCCCGGCCTCGAGACCGAATATGGCGTCGTCCGCAGCTCGGAAGGAATCCGCCTCCGCACCATCCTCACCCGCCCCTCCGCAGCGGGCGGGCCGCTGCCGGCGATCTTCCTCGCCCAATGGGTGTCGTGCGGCTCGCTCGATTTCAGCGCCGGCCGACCGGGCCTGCTGCCCGACCTTGCCCGGCAATCCAACATGGTGCTGATCCGCGTCGAGCGCTCGGGAAGCGGCGACAGCGAGGGTCCCGCGTGCAGCGCGCTCGATTACGATACCGAGCTGCGCCATTATCGCGAGGCGTTCGATCAGCTGGCGCGCCATCCGTGGGTCGATGCCGACCGGATGGTGATCTTCGGAAGCAGCCTCGGCGCCACCACAGCGCCGCTCATCGCCCAAGGCAGGAAGGTCGCCGGCTTGGTCGTGCAGGGCGGCGGCGCGGTGACCTATCTCGAGCGGATGATCAACTTCGACCGGCTCTACCTCGAACGGTCGGGCAAATACCCGCCGCACGCCATTCACGAAGAGATGCTGAAGCGCATCCCGTTCCACGTCGAATATCTGCTCGGCCGCAAGACGCCCGCACAGATCGCGCGCGAGCGGCCGGAGCTGGCCGGCGTGTGGCAGAGCATCCGCGGCGGCGCCGAGGCTCCGCCCCATTACGGTCGGCCCTATGCGTGGCACTGGCAGGCGGCCAGGCACGACTTCCTCGAGGCCTGGACCCGGATCGAGGCCCCGGTGCTGGTCATCCACGGCGAGTACGACCAGTTCGAGCCGCGACATGGGCACGAGCTGATCGTCGCCACCGTCAACAAGCTGCGGCCCGGCACTGCAGCCTTGATTGCGATCCCCGGTGCCGACCACGAGCTCGACCTTTATGCGACGGCCGAGGATGCCTACGCCTACCGCAACCCGCGAACGCGGCGCGAGCTGTTCCTGCAGCCGATGCTGGACTGGGTGCGGAAGGTGACCGCCCGCTAGCGCGCCGGCACCAGCTTCAGGAGGCGCCCGCCCGCGCCCTCATCCTCGTCCTCGAGCAGGTAGACCGCCCCGTCCGGCCCCTGCTCGACCTCACGGATGCGCTGGCCCATGTCCCAGCGCTCGGCCTCGCGCGCGGCAGCGCCGCTGATCTCGACCCGGACCAGCGCCTTGCCCGACAGGCCGGCGATCAGGGCGTTGCCACGCCACTGCGGAAAAAGGGGGCCTGAATAGATGATCAGCCCTCCGGGCGAGATGACCGGGGTCCAAGTGATTTCCGGCGCGTTGAATTCCGGCCGCGTCGAGTGGTCGGGAATATCCTTGCCGTCGTAATGGTCGCCGTTGGAAACGATCGGATAGCCGTAGTTGGAGCCCTTCTCGATCCGGTTGAACTCGTCGCCGCCGGCCGGCCCCATTTCGTGGGTCCACAGCTGGCCCGACCCGTCGAAGGCGATGCCGAGCGGGTTGCGGTGCCCGAGGCTCCAGATCTGCGCGGCGACGCCGCCCCGCCCTGCAAACGGGTTGTCGCGCGGCACTTCTCCTGATTCGGTGAGCCGGAGGACCTTGCCGAGGTTGGCGCCCATGTCCTGCGCAGGGTCGAATTTCTGGCGGTCGCCGCTGGTGATGAACAAGTGGCCGTCCCGCGCGAAGGCGAGGCGATGCGCATAATGGCCGCGGCCGGTGACCTTGGGCTGCTGCCGCCAGATCACCTGCAGCCCTTCGAGCCTGGCCGCCTCGCCCTCGCCTGCCAGCCGCGCGCGGCCTACCACGGCGCCGCGCGTATCGCCGCCGCCGCTCTCGACCCAGCTCAGATAGACGAGGCGATTGCGGGCGAAATCCGGGTGGAGGACGACGTCGCCGAAGCCGCCCTGGCCGCCATAATCCACCTTCGGCACGCCCGCGACCGGGCTGGCGCGGCCGCCGGCCCGCCACAATATCAGCCGGCCCTTCTTCTCGGTGACCAGCGCGCGGCCATCGGGAAGGAAGGTCATCGCCCAGGGTTCGTCGAACTGCGCGAGCTCCTGCACCGCGAACGGCCGCCTGGACGCGGCGGCGGCAGGGGCGGCCTGCGCGGGCGCGGCGGCGTCGCCGCCTGCCGCGCCGTTCGCCGGGCCGTCGCAGCTCGCCAGCAGCAGAGCGGGGAGGCAGGCGAGCAGCATGGGGCTCATGGATGATCTCCTTCGGTCCGGGAACGTGAAACGAACCTTCCAGCAGCGGCGGAGTTGCGTCAATATGGCGAGGTTCAGTCGGAAGTGGCCTTGCCGGTATTTGCGCACCCTAAGGTGGCGCTGCTGTCGCTCGCGACGGCGGTCCCGCCCACCATCCTCACCCAGCCCGAGGCGAAGGCGCTCGCGTGCCGGCTGTTCGGGCGCCGCACCAGCCATTTCGAAAAGCTCGCGCCGGTGTTCGACAATGCCGGCATCGCCCGGCGCTACATCGTCCGGCCGGTCGACTGGTATGAGGGCGCGCACGGCTGGAAAGCCCGCAACGACGTCTACCTCGAGGCCGCCGAACAGCTGTACGTGGAGGCGGCGGGCAAGGCGCTCGATCAGGCCGGGCTCGGCGCGGGTGAAGTGGACGGGCTGGTCACCGTCTCGACCACCGGCATCGCCACCCCGAGCCTCGAGGCGCGGGTGGCGGGGAGGATGGGCTTCCGGAACGACGTCGAGCGGGTGCCGGTGTTCGGCCTCGGCTGTGCCGGCGGGGTGACCGGGCTGGCGACCGCGGCGCGGCTGGCGGGCGCCGAGGCGGGGCGGACGATCCTGTTCGTGACCGTCGAGCTTTGCTCGATCGCGATCCGGCTCGACAAGCTTTCCAAGGCCAACATCGTCGCCACGGCCCTGTTCGCGGACGGCGCGGCGGCGGCGGTGCTGCGCGCCGGCCCGGGCGGCCTGGCGCAGGTCGAAGGGGGCGGCGAGATATTGTGGCCGGAGACGCTCGGCATCATGGGCTGGGACGTCGAAGATCCGGGCCTCGGCGTGATCTTCGACCGCGCGATTCCGCCGTTCGTCGAGGACAATATGGCGCGGGCCGTCGAGCAGATCCTCGCCCGGGTCGGGCACCGGCGGGAGGAGGTCGAACGCTTCACCTGCCATCCCGGCGGCGCCAAGGTGGTGGCGGCGCTCGAGCAGAGCCTCGGGCTCGCGGACGGCGCGCTCGACCATGAGCGGGCGGTGCTGCGCGACTATGGCAACATGTCCGCGCCGACGGTCCTGTTCGTGCTCGAACGGCTGCTCGCGGCGGGCATGCCGGCGCGGACGCTGCTGCTGGCGCTGGGGCCGGGATTCACCACCAGCGGCCTTTCGCTGGCACGCGTGAGTTCGTGAGGTCAGAGTCGTCGCGCCGGGTGAGCCCGCCATGACCGGGAGGCGCCGGTGGCCTATCTGATCCTTGCGCTGGTCACGCTCCAGCGGCTCGGCGAGCTGTGGCTGGCGCGGCGCAACAGCCGCGCCCTGCTCGCCCGCGGCGGTCGCGAAGCGGGGGCCGGCCATTACCCGGCGATCGTCGCGGTGCACGCGCTGTGGCTTGCCGCCTTGTGGTGGCTGGCGGCGGGACGCGGGGTTGTCTGGCCGCTGATCGGCCTGTTCCTGCTCCTCCAGGCGGGGCGGCTGTGGGTGCTGGCGATCCTCGGCCGGCGCTGGACCACCCGGATCATCGTGCTGCCGGGCGAACCGCTGGTGACGGCCGGGCCGTTCCGCTTCGTGCGCCATCCCAATTACCTCGTGGTCGCGCTCGAGATCGCCATCCTCCCGCTCGCCTTCGGCCTATGGCAGGTCGCGTTGCTGTTCTCCGCCCTGAATGCCGCTGTCCTGGCGATCCGCATCAGGGCCGAGGACGCGGCGTTGGCGCGGTCGGCTCCGCGCGCTGTGGACTGACGAAACGAGTTGCCCCCTCGCCGGGGGCCGCCTATATAGCGCTCACCTTCCTCGACATCGTCAGACGTTGAGGCTGGTCCCGGGGACGGGGCCGGCGGCGAAGGGATTTGGCTTTTGGAGAGCATGTGGCGGATCTCGCCGAACTGACCAGGATCATCGAGCCGGCGGCGAAAGCCGAGGGGCTGGCGCTGGTGCGCGTCAAGATGCTCGGCGGCACCTCGGACCCGACGCTGCAGGTGATGGCCGAGCGGCCGGACACGCGCCAGCTGACGCTCGACGACTGCGCCCGGCTGTCGCGGCGGCTGTCCGAGCTGCTCGACGAGGCCGACCCGATCGACCATGGCTATCGCCTCGAGGTCAGCTCGCCGGGGATCGACCGGCCCTTGACGCGGCTCCAGGATTATGACGACTGGCAGGGGCACGAGGCGCGGATCGTGCTTGCCGAGAAGCTCGACGGTCGCAAGGTGTTCAGCGGCACCCTGCTGGGCACCGAGGGCGAATCAGTGCTGGTCGAAGTGCAGGGGCTGGGCCCGGTCGGGCTGCCGTTCGAGGCGATCCAGTCGGCCAAGCTCGTCATGACCGACAGGCTCATCGCCGCCACGGCGCCGCTCAGCGCCGAGGGGGCCGACACGATCAAGGTTGAGCCGCAGCCGCTCCCCGGCCAAGGCCGGGGCCCAGGCGAAGACTCGGAGCTGGACCCCGGCCTTCGCCGGGGAACGAAAGTAGAGGAAGACTGACCATGGCCACCACCGCCCCGGGCGCTCCGGGCGCCGTTTCCGCCAACAAGGCCGAGCTGATCGCGATCGCCGACGCGGTCGCGCGCGAGAAGCTGATCGACAAGGGCATCGTCATCGAGGCGATGGAGGACGCGATCCAACGCGCCGCCCGCGCCCGTTACGGCGCCGAGAACGACATCCGCGCCAAGCTCGACCCGGTGTCGGGCGACCTCCGGCTGTGGCGGGTCGTCGAGGTGACCGAGGAAGTGGACGATCATTTCAAGCAGGTCAGCCTCGCCGACGCCCAGAAGCTCCAGCCCGGAGCGGTCGTGGGCGACTATATCGTCGACCCGCTGCCGCCGATCGAGTTCGGCCGGATCGCCGCCCAGGCCGCCAAGCAGGTCATCTTCCAGAAGGTCCGCGACGCCGAGCGCGAGCGCCAATATGAGGAGTTCAAGGACCGCGCCGGCGAGATCATCACCGGAGTCGTCAAGCGGGTCGAGTTCGGCCATGTCGTCGTCGACCTCGGCCGCGCCGAAGGCGTGATCCGCCGCGACCAGCAGATCCCTCGCGAGGTCGTCCGCGTCGGCGACCGGGTGCGCTCCCTGATCCTGTCCGTGCGGCGCGAGAATAGGGGGCCGCAGATCTTCCTGTCCCGCGCCCATCCCGACTTCATGAAGAAATTGTTCGCGCAGGAAGTGCCGGAGATTTACGATGGCATCATCGAGATCAAGGCGGCGGCGCGCGACCCCGGCAGCCGCGCCAAGATCGGCGTGATCAGCCACGATTCGTCGATCGATCCGGTCGGCGCGTGCGTCGGCATGAAGGGCAGCCGCGTGCAGGCGGTGGTGCAGGAGATGCAGGGCGAGAAGATCGACATCATCCCCTGGTCGCCCGACCTTGCCACCTTCGTGGTCAACGCGCTGCAGCCGGCGACGGTCAGCCGCGTCGTCATCGACGAGGAGGAGAACCGGATCGAGGTGGTGGTGCCCGACGACCAGTTGAGCCTCGCCATCGGCCGCCGCGGCCAGAACGTCCGGCTCGCGAGCCAGCTCACCGATTCGGCGATCGACATCATGACCGAGGCCGACGCCAGCGAGAAACGGCAGCGCGAGTTCGTCGAGCGTTCCGAATTGTTCCAGAAGGAGCTCGACGTCGACGAGACGCTCGCCCAGCTGCTCGTCGCCGAGGGTTTCGGCGCGCTCGAGGAAGTCGCCTATGTCGAACTCGACGAACTGTCCTCGATCGAGGGTTTCGACGAGGAGCTGGCGACCGAGCTCCAGAGCCGTGCCGCCGAGGCGCTCGAGCGCCGCGAGGACGCCGCCCGCGAGGAGCGCCGCGCGCTCGGCGTGTCCGACGAGCTGGCCGAAATGCCCTATCTCAGCGAGGCGATGCTGGTGACGCTCGGCAAGGCCGGCATCAGAACCCTCGACGACCTTGCCGACCTGGCCACCGACGAGCTCGTCCAGAAGAAGCGGCCGGAGCAGCGCCGCCAGCGCGAGAGCAACCGGCCCGAGGACAAGGGCGGCATCCTGGCCGACTATGGGCTCACCGACGAGCAGGGCAACGAGATCATCATGGCGGCGCGCGCCCACTGGTTCGAGGACGAGGCGCCGGAGCAGAGCGGGGAGGACGCGGTTGCGGAAACCTCCCGATGACACGCTAGACACCGGTTCCCCGGCGAAGGCCGGGGCCCAGTCGGAAGCTGGCTCTGGGTCCCGGCC
>DASZDE010000075.1:0-34322 GCA_035942355.1 Allosphingosinicella sp.
AGCAAAAGGAGGTTGGTGTCGGCGCCGATCCGGCCGTCCAGCTCGTCGCGCGCGACGACCTCGAGGCGGAGGTTCGGAACCAGTTCGGCGGCGCCTCCGGCGACGTGAAGGTCGGTGTGGAAGTTGCCGGCCTCGGAGAGCAGCACCGGCCGCTCGGGCGCCAGCGCGGCCGCCGCCGTGATCAGCTTGAACAGATTGACCGACACCGAGTCCGCGACGATCACCTCGTGCGGCTTGGCTCCGATAAGCGGCGCGATCTTCGCCCCGATCCGCTGCGGCGCACCGATCCAGTCATGCTCGTTCCAGCTGCGGATCAGCGCGGTGCCCCATTCGCGCTCGACCACGCCGCGCAGGCGCTCGATCGTTGCCTTGGGCAGCATGCCCAGCGAATTGCCGTCGAGGTAGATCAGGCCTTCGGGAATGGCGAAGCGCTCGCGGAAGGCGCGTAGCGGATCTGCCGCATCGAGGTCGCGGGCCTGGTCTCGATCGATCATGCAGGCGTCGCCCAGGCGCAAGCCTGCGCCCAACAACTGGGCACGGGCAGAGCAGGCGGGGCCGGGCCCTCATTCCGGCGAAAGCCGGGACCCAAGAACATCGTGCTTGGGGGCAAGACGGGAGCGCTCGTCATCGCCGGCCCAGTGCCTTTTCGATCTCCTCGACTGCGGCCGCCCAGGCAGCGGTCTCGGGCGCGATCAGCTCGACATGGCCGGTCCGGTCGAGCATCCGCACCTCCACCTCGTCGCCGGCAGCCTGCATCTTGCGCTGATAGTCGAAGGCATAATCGGCCGGGATAATCCGATCTTGGCGGCCGTTGATCAGCACTTGGCGAGAGCCCAGCGGCGCCAGGCGCGGCACCGACGTGTCGGCGAAGACGTTGCGGACGTTCTGCGCCGCGGGCCCGACGAGCTTTTCGATGACCTCGGTGCCGCAGCCGCTCCCCGGCGGGCTCGCGGCAAGCTCGAGGTCGGGCAAGCCTCCGAGGCTGACCACCGTATCGATACGGATGGGATCGCGGCTGGCGACGGGGCTGCCGGCGGGGATCAGCGGACCCTTCCAGCGCGGTCCGCGCGCGGCCAGCCACAAGGCGAGGTGGCCGCCGGCGGAATGACCGGTGGCCACCAGGGGCGAAATGTTCAGACCATACCGGCCGGCATGCGTCCGCAGTGCGTCGGCCGCGGCCGCCACGTCGCGGAAGGTGCCGGGATAGCCGCCGCCCGCGCGGTCAACCCCGCGATAATCGATGTTCCAGACGGCGATGCCGCGCTTGCGCAGATTATCGGCGATCCAGTTCATGATGGTGCGGTCGGCGACATCGCTCTGCCAGCAGCCGCCATGGACCATCAGCACGGTCGGGTGGGGCCCGGGGCCGGCGGGCAGCCAGAGGTCGGCGACCTGCAGCGGATCCTCGCCGTACGCGATGGTGGCGCTTTCCTTCGGCCGCTCGCGGGTCAACAGGTCGGGCCACGTCATCAGCGCGGCGGGCGCGGCGGCCGCGGCCTCTCGATGGGGCATGCTCACGATGCAGGCGGCTAGCGCTAGCGCAGCGGTAAGGGCAAGCGGATAAAGCGGCGCGCGCAATGGCAGGTCTCCCGGAGGAGCCCGGCCATAGCCGGCTTTAGCTTGGCATCAAGTCATGCGAGGCAGGCGCCGCAAGGAGGATTCATGAACCTGCACGATCTGGACGAGGTGCTGGGCGCCTTTTACGACACCATCTCGGGGCCCGCCGGCAGCCAGGATTGGGAGCGCTCGGCGCGGCTCTTCCACCCGGATGCGCGGCTGGTGCGGACGCGACTCGACGAGCAGGGGCGGCCGGCCGCCTTTTCCTTCTCGGTCGCCGGCTACCGGGAGGCGACCGCGCCGGTCCTCGCCGGCTTCGACTTCTTCGAGCATGAGACCAGGCGTCGCGTCATTCGCTTCGGAAGCGTCGCCCAGGCCTTCTCCGCTTACGAGGCTTATGACCGGCCGGCAGGCGGCACTTTGCTCAAGCGCGGCATGAACATGATCCACCTGTTCGACGACGGCCGCCGCTGGTGGATCATGCATGTCATCTGGGACGACGAGCGGCCGGGGGTGGGCGTTCCGGCCGAGCTCTTCGAGCGCTGGCGCGACCTCTAGCAGGTCTTTCAGCCGCGCTCGTCGGCAGAGGCGGTCCGGCGCCACGGGGCGTCGAACTCGATCTCGTTGAGGCGCTTGAGCGCGACCCCCGCCTGGGCGAAGAGATCGGCGATGGCGGCGGTGAATTTCGGGCCGTGATCAGCCCACAGGCGTGTGTCAAAATCCTCGTGCATTTTATGGCTCCTTTCCGTTCTCCGGGTGCCGGCCTTCGCTCGGCACCAGCGGTATTTGGCGGATCAGCAGCAGCAGCGCCAACTAAACGCTCGACACAGGTGATAAGCTGGCCTTATCATCTATGGATGCGTCACATCCCGCCCTTGCCCGCCGTCCGGGTGTTCGAGGCCGCCGCCCGGCACGAGAATTTCACCGTCGCCGCGGCCGAGCTTGGCATGACGCAGGCGGCGGTCAGCTACCAGATAAGGTTGCTGGAAGAACGGCTTGGCTTGCCCTTGTTCGTGCGAGCGAAGCGGCGCGTCAGCCTGACCGATGCCGGACGCCGGGTGGCGCCGATCGTGTCGGACGCGTTCGAGACGCTGTCGGACGCGTTCGGAGGGCTGGTCAGCGACAATGAGAGCGTGCTCACCATCAGCACCACCCAGACGTTTGCGTCCAACTGGATCGCTCCCCGGCTCGGCAGTTTCCAGGTCGAGCGGCCGGAGCTGGCGGTGCGGCTCAAGACCGAGAACAAGCTGATCGATTTCGCCAGCGAGGAGATCGACGTCGGCATCCGCAGCGGCCACGGCGATTGGCCTGGGCTCCGGCACCATTTCCTGTTCCAATTCTATTCGACGCCCATGTGCAGCCCAGCCTTCCTCGACAGGCATCCCCTGAACACGCCGGGCGACATCCTCAATGTGCCGCGGATCAGCGCCGGCGACACCTGGTGGAAGCGATGGCTGGCGCGGGCCGGCATCGTCGAACCTGAAGGAGCGAAAGCGCCGGGCATCTGGCTCGATTCGCAGGTGATCGAGGGCAATGCCGCGATGGCCGGGCACGGCGTGGCGATGATGTCGCCGATCTTCTGGAGGAACGAGCTTGCGTCGGGGCGGCTGGTGGCGCCGTTCCCGATCACCAGCCTGGACGGTTTCTCCTACTGGCTCGTCTATCCCGAGCACAAGCGCAACCAGACCAAGATCAAGGCCTTCCGCGAATGGCTGCTGCGCCAGATGGCGGTGGAGGCCGAGGCCGGACCGCCTGAAATCTTTATCGAGCCGAAGCGCGAGCGATGATCGGGCTTTCTCACATCCAGGGTCGCATCGCCACCTGCCCGCTGCTATCCGAGGGCTATGTCCGAAGCTGCTGACGAATTCGACCAGATCGTCGATGCCCCTTTCGACGATGCGCTTTCCCAGCGCTATCTCGTTTACGCGCTGTCGACGATCACCGCCCGCTCGCTGCCCGACGTCCGCGATGGGCTGAAGCCGGTCCATCGGCGGCTGCTGTGGGCAATGCGGCTGCTACGGCTCGATCCGGGCGCCGGCTACAAGAAATGCGCGCGCGTGGTCGGCGACACGATCGGCAAATATCATCCGCATGGCGACCAGTCGGTCTACGACGCCATGGTCCGCCTCGCCCAGACCTTCTCGCTGCGCTATCCGCTGGTCGACGGGCAGGGCAATTTCGGCAATGTCGACGGCGACAATGCCGCCGCCTATCGCTACACCGAGGCGCGGCTGACTGCCACCGCGGCCGAGCTGATGGCCGGTCTCGACGAAGGCACGGTCGATTACCGCCCCACCTATAATGGCGAGGAGGAAGAGCCGGAGGTTTTCCCGGGCATCTTCCCGAACCTGCTCGCCAACGGCGCGAGCGGCATCGCGGTCGGCATGGCGACTTCGATCCCGCCGCACAATGTCGCCGAGATCATCGATGCTGCCACCCATCTGATCGACAACCCGAAGGCCGAGCCGACGGCGCTGATGGATTTCGTGGCCGGGCCGGATTTCCCGACCGGGGGGGTGATCGTCGACGGCGCCGAAGCGATCGCCGCCGCCTATGCGAGCGGCCGCGGCAGCTTCAGGGTGCGGGCGAAATGGGAGCAGGAGGATCAGGGGCGCGGTACCTGGACCGCGGTCATCACCGAGATCCCGTTCCAGGTCCCGAAAGGCAAGCTGATCGAGCAGATCGCCGCGCTCGTGTCCGAAAAGAGGCTGCCGATCCTCGCCGATATACGCGACGAGTCGGACGAGCAGATCCGGATTGTGCTGGAACCGCGCAGCCGCTCCATCGAGCCGCAGCTGTTGATGGACAGCCTGTTCCGGATGACCGATCTGGAGGTCAAGGTCCCGCTCAACTTCAACGTGCTCGACGCGCAGCGCACGCCGCGGGTGATGAGCCTCAAGGAGGCGCTGACCGCCTGGCTGCATCACCAGCGCGTGGTGCTGGTGCGCCGCTCGGAGCATCGCGCCCAGAAGATCACCGACCGCCTCGAACTCGTCGAAGGCTATTTGATCGCCTTCCTCAATCTCGACCGGGTCATCCAGATCATTCGCGAGGAGGAGGAGCCCAAGCCGATCATGATGGCGGAGTTGGCCCTGACCGACCGGCAGGCGGAGGCGATCCTCAACATGCGGCTGCGCTCGTTGCGCCGGCTGGAGGAGATGCAGCTGCGCGGCGAGCGCGATGCGCTCGAAAAGGAGCGTTCGGGCCTCGAAAAACTGATTGCCTCGAAGGCGCTGCAGTCGACTCGCCTGCGCAAGGACCTGGCCGCGCTCAAGGAGCGCTATGGTCCGCAGACCGAGCTCGGCCGCCGCCGCACATTGATCGAAGAGGCCGGGCCGGCGCGCGAGATCCCGCTCGAGGCGATGATCGAGCGCGAACCGATCACCGTGATCATGTCGCAACGCGGCTGGATCCGGGCGATGAGGGGCCATGTCGACCTGTCGAGCTCGGAGGCGATGAAGTTCAAGGAGGGGGACGGCCCGCGTTTCTTCTTCCACGCCCAGACCACCGACAAGATCCTGCTCGCCGCCTCGGACGGGCGCTTCTACACGCTCGCGGCGGACCGGCTGCCCGGCGGACGCGGTTTCGGCGAGCCGGTGCGGCTGATGGTGGACATCGAAGGCGAGGGCGATGTTGCCGCCCTTATGAAAGCGGTTCCAGGAGCCAGGCTGCTGGTCGCCTCGTCGGATGGCCGCGGCTTCGTCACTTCGGCGGCCGGTGCCGTCGCCGAGACGAGGAAGGGCAAGCAGGTGGTGAACCTGCGCCCCGGCGCCCGGCTCGCGGTCGTTCGGCAGCTTACCGACGGCGACGATTATATCGCGGTGGTCGGCGAGAACCGGAAGATGGTCGTCTTTCCCATCGCGGAGCTGCCCGAAATGGGCCGCGGCCAAGGGGTGCAGCTGCAGCGCTACCGCGACGGCGGGCTGGCCGACGCGACGACCTTCAAATTGGCCACCGGACTGAGCTGGGGGATGGGCGGCGCGAGCGGTCGCACGCGCACCGAACCCGACCTGTCGCCGTGGCGCACTGCCCGCGGCGCCGCGGGACGGATGCCGCCGATCGGCTTCCCCAGGGACAACCGCTTCTGACGGACGCTTCTGACGGAGCAATCAACAATTAACCGCGCCCGCGTATGGCTGGTCCATGCAGATTGCGCCGCCGCGCAGGCGAAAGAAGTCGCCGGAGCCTGCCGTCATCCCTGCGGGGCTGGCGCCGGCCGCGCGCCGCCTGCCCATGGCCGAGGAGATTGTCGAGCGGGCGCGGCAGGATTATCTTGATGCGCTTCCGATCGCCGCCGCCATCGTCTGCGTCAGTGCCGCCGGTGATCCTTATATCGACATGGCCAATGAGACTTTCCACCAGGTCACCAACTGGGGCGGCCACGAAGGCAAGTGGGTCAGCCAGGTCGCCTTTCTCAGCAGGGGGAGCATCGGCAAGGCGCTGTCCGCCTTCCTCGCCACCGACGACAAGGTAGTTCAATTCGAAAGCCATGACGGCGAAGAGATAGGCGGGCGTCATTTCTCGGTGCAGCTGTCGCGGCTGAAGGCCAACGCCTTCGCGACCAGCCGCTGTCTCATCTCGCTGATCGACAAGACGGCGCAGGTGGAGACCGAGAAGAGCCTTCGCTCGGAAATGCTGCGCGACAGCCTCACCGGGCTTCCCAACCGAATGGCATTCAACGAGCGAGTCGAGGCGATCCTGCACGGTCCCGAGTTTTCGGAAGGCAGCCATGCCGTGGTTGTCGTCGATATGATGCGTTTCAGCCGGGTCAACGAATGCATGGGCGCGATCGCCGGCGACGAGCTGCTTATCACCTTCGCGCGGAGGCTTTTTTCGGCACTGCGCGCGGGTGACGTGCTGGCGCGGACCGGCGGTGATGAATTCGGTATATTGATGCGGCTCGGCAATGGGCTGGAGGATGCGCTGCAGCTCGCCGACCGCGTCAAAGCGATCCTGGCGGCGCCGTTCCGCTTGTCCGAGTTGGAAATCCGCGTCGACTGCTCGATCGGAATCGCCTTGGTGTCGGGCAGCGTTGAACTGGCCGAAGAGATATTGCGCAACGCTCAATTCGCGCTGAAGCGGTCGAAGCAAACGGGCGACACTCAGATTTACGAGCCCAAGCAGGCATCTGCGGCGCGGCGGCGGTTCAGCATCGAGACCGAGCTTCGGCGGGCGATCGAGGGCGACCAGCTCAAGCTCGCTTTCCAGCCGCTCATCGACCTTGCTAACGGCAAGGTGTCTGGGTTCGAAGCGCTCGCGCGTTGGGATCACGAGGAACGGGGAGCGATCGCTCCCGACGAATTCATCCCGGTCGCCGAGGAATCGGGGCTGATCGTATCGCTGGGGCGCTGGGCTCTCGATGCCGCGGCACGGACCTTGAGCGACTGGGATCGTCAAGCCGGGCGTGAGCTTCCGATCTCGGTCGCCGTCAATCTTTCCGCGATTCAGATCGCGCGCGACGACGTTGCCCGAGGCGTGGCGGGCGCGCTGAGGTCCAGCGGCCTCGCCGGCGGCCGTCTTACCCTCGAGTTGACCGAGAGCGCGATCATCCAGGATCCGGTGCGGGCGACCAGGGTGCTGGAGGCGCTGAAAGGCCTCGACGCGAAGGTGGCGATGGACGATTTCGGCACCGGTTATACCTCGCTCTCCTATCTCCAACGCCTGCCGATCGACATGCTCAAGATCGACCGCAGCTTTGTGACCGGCATGCTGGATGACAAGGACGCGGTCGCGATCATCCGGGCCGTGCTGTCGCTCGCCGACGCCCTCGGCATGGCCACCACTGCGGAAGGGATCGAATCGGAGGAGCTCGCGCGTGCGCTGACCAGGCTCGGCTGCACCCATGGCCAGGGCTTTCTCTTCTCGGAGCCGCTGCCGCCGGATCGGGCGTTCGGCTACTGGCTGTCGCGCAACAGCTGATCGACGCGCGCCCGGGCGAGGCGCCGCACCGTCTCCCGGTCAGCGGAAAATCCTCCGCGGACCCAATCGTCCTCCACCGCCTGCAGGGTCTTCGCCACGATCGGACCGGGCGACAGGCCCATCGCTATGAGGTCGCCCCCCGACAGCGGGAAGCGAGGCCTGGTCCAGCCTTCGATCCGGCGCACTTCGGCGGGGCTGCCGCCGGCCAGCAGCAGCCGGTCGACAGCTTCTTGGGCGCCTATCCGATAGGCCAGGGCCTCGGCATCCTGTTCGCCGCCCCCGCGTCGGCCGGCCGCCGATATCAGCCGCTTGCCCGCCTTCTTCGACAGGCGCAGCCGTGCCGCGATTGCCGCCGCGAGGCCAGGGTCGGCCGGGAGCAGCGCAGCGAGCCGGCGAAGCGGCTGCGGCTCGACGCCGGCCGCGCGCTCGCGCCGAACCAGCTCGACCAGCTCGGCGACGCCGGACTCGTCGATTTCCGGCAATACCGGGCGGAGGATGCCGCGGCCGACCATCAGCTCCAGCGTCGGTGCGGGATCCGGAAGGGTGAGCAGCTTCAGAAGCTCGTCGGCGATGCGCTCGCGCGACAAGGCCATCAGGTCGTTGGCCCGGGCGGCGCAGGCTTCGAGCGCAGCCGGATCCGGATCGCCCTGGCCGAAGCGACCGTGAAAGCGGAAGAAGCGCAGGATACGGAGGTGGTCCTCGGCGATGCGGGTCAGCGGGTCGCCGATGAAGCGCAGCCTGCGCGCGGCGAGATCCTCGGCGCCGCCGAAATAATCGTGGATTTCGAGCGTGACCGGATCGGCCGAGAGCGCGTTGATGGTGAAGTCGCGGCGCGCCGCGTCCTGCTTCCAGTCGTCGGTGTAGGCAATCGTGGCTCGCCGCCCGTCGGTCGAGACGTCGCGCCGCAGCGTGGTGACTTCGACCGGTCCATGGCGGAGAACGGCAGTGATTGTGCCGTGGGCGATCCCAGTTGGCACAGCCTTGATGCGAGCGCGCTGGAGCCGCTTCATGACCGCGCCGGGCTCCAGCCGCGTCGCAAGGTCGATATCGCTGACCGGCAGACCCAGCAGCTGGTCGCGGACCGAGCCTCCGACATAACGGGTGGAGCCTTGGTCGACGTCGAGAGCCTTCAGCAGCCGCCGCATGCCTTCGCGCTTCTGCCAGGGCGCCTCGGGCAGCTTCATCCGACCAGCGCCAGCCGCCGGCCGAGATTGACGATCATCGCCGCCGTCGCACCCCAGATGCGGCGTCCCTGCCAGTCGATCTCGTAATAGCAGCGCTCGCGCCCCTGCCATTCGATGGTCCGGACGTGCTGGTGCTTCGGCTCCAGCACGTAGCCGAGCGGCGCCTCGAAGATGGCCGCCACCTCGCCGGGTTGAGGTGCGAGCGGCAGGTCCGGCGGCACGATCCCGACCACCGGCGTCACTTCGTAGCCGGTGATGGTCCGGTAGCGATCGGCGATGCCGATCACGTCCACTGCCGCCGGCGGGAGGCCTATTTCCTCCTCGGCTTCGCGCAGCGAGGCCGCGATCGGTCCGTCGTCCTGCGGGTCGATGCGCCCTCCGGGAAAGGCGATCTGCCCGGCGTGTCGCCGTACATGGTCGGTGCGCACCGTCAGGATCAGCGTCGGATCCGGACGATCGACGATGGCGACGAGCACCGCCGCGGGGATTGCAGGTCCTTGGCGGTCAGACGGGAAGTCGCGCGGGTCCCCCTCGATCAGGATGGGCGATCGTCGATGACGCAGGTCCAGAGCCTCGCGCAGCCTGTGCGACAGCATCATGGCGTCGCCCCGAGCGCGAAGAATCTGCCGCCGCTCCACAGGCCCGGCGGGTCGCCGGGCTCGCCCAGAGCCAGCTCGGCGAGCTCGTAATAAACCGGCCGCGAAAGGAGCGCCTCAAGCCCTGCGCGGACGTGAAGATGGGGGTGGGGCCCGTGCGGGCCTGCGGCGAAGCGCAGCGGATGCTCCGGTCCCGCCACCACAATATCCCCGGTGTTGAGGCGAAAGGCGAGCATGCGCTCCGGCCCTTCTCCCCCGGTCTTCAGCTCGACCGCGACGAACGGCGCGGCTTCGACGTCGATGTCCAGCTTCTCGGCCGGAGTCACCAGCACGAACCGCCCGTCCGGCTCGCGCCGGAGGATGGTCGAGAACAGCCGCACCATCGCCGGACGACGGATCGGGCGCCCTTCGTGGAACCAGGTGCCGTCGCGGGCGATCCGCATCCCGCTGTGACCGCACCGGCTCGGGTCCCAGCGCTCGACCGGCGGCAGCTTCTTCGCCTCCGCCAGCCGTGCCACCTCGGCCAGCGAGAGGCCGGCGAGGTCCGGTGGAGCGTCGGGCATCGGCATGGGCCCTAGCTAGGCGATCGGCCGCGGCAGCGCAAAGCTTGCCGCGGCGGCCCCGCCGCCTTATCCGCGCGTCATGGAATTTGGCGGTCCCCGCACGGCGATCGTGACCGGCGGCGCCAGGCGCATCGGCGCGGCGCTGTGCCGCGCGCTCGCCGAGGATGGCTGGCACCTCCTCATTCACTGCAACGCCTCGGTCGATCAGGCGCATGCGCTGGCGGAAGAGCTCGGCGGCGCGGTGGCGGTTCGCGCCGACCTCGCCGATCCTTCGGCGCCGGCTGCGATCATCGCGCGGCTGGACGGGCTGCCGCCGCCGCGCCTGCTGATCAACAACGCGTCCCGGTTCGTTTATGACGGCGCCGACGATTTCTCGCTGCAGAGCTGGGATGCGCATCACGCGATCAACCTGCGCGCGCCGGCCTTGCTCGCGCAGGCCTTTGCCGCTCGGGTTGGCGACGGCGGTGGTCTGATCGTCAACCTGCTCGATGCCAAGCTGTCGCAGCCGAACCCGGATTTCTTCAGCTACACGATGTCGAAGATCGGCTTGGCGGGGCTGACCGAGCTTACCGCCCGTGCTTATGCGGCGCGGCAGATCCGGGTCTGCGGCATTGCGCCGTCGGTGACCTTGCTGTCGGGACCGCAGAGCCGCGAGAATTTCGACCGGGTGCACGCGCTGAACGCGCTGAACAGGGGGGTCGACGTGGCCGAGATCGTGGCCGCCCTCCGCTTCATCATCTCGGCGCCGACGCTGACCGGGCAGGTGATCACCCTCGACGGCGGCCAGCGCTTCCTGGCGCTGCCGCGCGACGTGCAATTTCTGGAGACGCCATGATGACCTTTGCAGCGAAGCTCGAGGGCCTGGTGCCGGACAGGCTGAAGCCGAAGACGCGCAAGATCGTGCTCGACGACTATTGCCTCTCAGTCGACATCGGCTTCCACGATTTCGAGATCGGCTCGCCGCAGCGGCTATTCGTGACCGTCGAAGTGTGGGTCGACGAGGCGTCCTTCGCGAGCGAAGACGAGGCAGCGGCCGTCTGGAATTACGACTTCCTTCGCACCGAAGTCGCTGCCGTCGCGCAAAGCGGCCGCTTCAACCTGCAGGAGACGCTGGTGCGCGCGATCTACGACATCGTCGCCGCCCGGCGCGGCGTCACCGGCTTGCGGGTCTCTACCCGCAAACCCGATATCTACCCCGACTGCGCCGGCGTCGGCGTCGAGCTGGCATCCTTCTAGCGCGGCCGCCGGTTGCGCAGGCACGGGCCGAGCCGCGCCTTAACCAGCCGGTAATCCATGCGGATTGCTTCGCTCTGGCCGGGCTCGGCGGCCGCCAGGCTCGCTGCCGGGAGTGCAGCAGGCAGCGAGCAGGCGAGCCGGTACCAGAGCAGGGTTTCCGGCCGCGGCTCGGCCGCCGCATCGTCGACGATCTCGCTTAGCGCCACCGCCCAGAGCGGCGTCTCGCCCGGCCGCCTCAGCACCGACAGCGACACCGGGCGGCCGTCCGCGGTTTGCAGGAAGATCTGGGTCTCGCTTTCCCCGGGCAGCGCGCCCGGCACATGGAATGCCCTTCCAATGCCGGTGATGGGGGGAGGGGCGTCGGCGCGGGAGGCTTCGCCGAGGATGTCGCGCAACCGGCCCGCGGTGGCCGGATCGAACGGCAGCTGCGCGTCGGGCGCCGCCAGCCTGAGCTCGCCGGGCCGCCCCGCGACGGTGGCCGCGAGCACGATATGCTGCGACTCGCCGCGCAGCCGCGGCGGCCGCCGGCCCGGCGGGTTGGGAAGGTCGACCAGATAGCTCACCCGCGCCGGAAGCCCGCCCGGTCCCTTGATCAGCGAGATCAGGTCGGCCTCGACGTAGAAGCGGGTCTCGCCCGGGCGCACGCCGGCGGCGGCCTCGCGCTTCAGCGGCACCGCCTTGCGCAGCTCGACATGGGCCGCGACCGGAGCGGTGAGCGCCAGGTCCGCCAGATCGGCGTAGGTGAGAGCGGCGCCGGCGGAGGGCGGCTGCGATTCGGCGGGAGCCGCCGCCGCCGCGATAATTGCCGCACCCGTAATAAATTTGAACAGTCGCATGGTCCGCTCCCCGCTGCGCCGGCGCGCATTATCTTCACCTTTTCCCATAGCTTAGCTCCATTAACCGCGGATTGCAGCCGCTTTCCGGCCGCCACCCGTTCCTTCCACAGGAGGATTGCGTCGCCACCAGCGCCGCGATAGAGGAACGGGCCCCGTCCATGAGATAATAAGACATGGATGGACCCGGAAAGGTTCGGCTGCGTTGTCTTGGCGCCGAACGCGGCAGAAACTTTGAGAGAGGGAGTGTGGCTGCCTAATGGCATATGCTGATCAAAGGATGAGCTCGGGCCGCATTACGGCGATCGTCATCGTTGCGCTGCTCCACGCTCTTCTCGGCTACGCATTCGTCACCGGCCTTGCCTATAACGTCGTCAAGCAGGTCGCTGCGGATCTCAAGACCTTCGACGTGAACGAGGAGCCGCCTCCGCCCGAGGAGGAGCCTCCGCCTCCGCCGCCGGATATGCCGCAGGAACCGCCGCCGGTGGTTTCGCCCCCGCCGATCGTGCGCACCAACACGATGGCACCGCCGATCGTGCAGACCGTGCGGGTGGCGCCGCCGCCGATCATCACTCCGACGGCTCCGCCCGCTCCGCCCGCTCCGCCGCCCGCGCCCCCGCCGCCGAAGAAGGTCGAGCCGGCCCGCGCCAAGGCGAATCTTGCCTCCTACGTCTCGGACGACGACTATCCGTCGTCGGCGATCCGGGCGGAAGAGCAGGGGACGACCGGCTTCCGCCTGAACGTCGGCACCGACGGGCGGGTGACCAATTGCACGATCACCTCCTCGAGCGGATCGTCCGCGCTGGATAATGCGACCTGCAACATCATGAGAAGGCGCGCCCGGTTCACCCCCGCGCGCGACAGCAGCGGCAACCCCACCACCGACACGCATTCCGCACGTATCAGGTGGGTTCTTCCCGAGGACTGACACGGTGTTCGAACGACCAAGTTGCAATCTTCAAACGAGAGGAATGTTTTAAATGGCTACCCCAGCAGCAGGCGGTGACAACCCCTATGGCCTGATGGCCGCACTCGAACAGGGCGGTACGATCGCCTACGCGACTTTCGGCATCCTCGTGCTGATGTCAGCCGCATCCTGGTACATTCTTTTCGTCAAGCTGTTCGAGCAGCAGAAGATCATCAACCAGGGCAAGCGCGCCCGCACCTCCTTCTGGCAGGCGGCCAACCTGCGCGAAGGGGCGAACAAGCTCGAGAAAAACAGCGCCTACCGCCAGATCGTCGACGACGGCATCACCGCGCTGGAGCAGCACGACAAGCTGACCGATCCGATCGACCAGCACGACTGGATGCTGAACTCGCTCGCCCGCAGCCAGGGCGCGATAGCCTCGAAGCTGTCGACCGGCCTCGCTCTGCTCGCGACGGTCGGCTCGACGGCTCCGTTCATCGGCCTGTTCGGCACCGTGATCGGCATCTACCGCGCGCTGATCAAGATCGGCGCGGCGGGCCAAGCCTCGATCGACGCGGTCGCCGGTCCGGTCGGCGAGGCGCTGATCATGACCGCCCTTGGCCTTGCCGTGGCGGTGCCGGCGGTGATGGCTTACAACTGGCTGATGCGCCGCAACAAGGCGGTGCTCGAGGAGCTCGCCAAGTTCACCAACGACGTCCACGGCTATATGATGTCGGGCGGCACCGTGAAGCCGCAAATGGCCACCGGCCGGACCGCCTCGGCGAGCGCCCCGGCGGGCACCACCGCCACCGGCAGCGCCACCGGCACGACCAGCAACACGACCGCGCGCAAGATGTAAGCTTCCGGGGGAGGACCCGCCGGCCCTCCCTCAATAGCGACCGGTTCAGGACAGGAACGAAACTATGGCGATGAGCGGCCCAGGCGGGGACGACGTAGACACCCCGATGTCGGACATTAACACGACGCCGCTCGTCGACGTCATGCTGGTGCTTCTGATCATCTTCCTGATCACCGTCCCGGTCGTCATCCAGACCGTGCCGGTGAGCCTCCCGAAGGTGCGGTTCGAGCCGACTACGACCAAGCCGGAGAATGTGTCGCTTTCGGTTCGCGGCGACGGTGCCGGCGGCTGCGAGGTCTATTGGGGCTTGCAGAAGGTGAATTCCGAAGACCTGCTCAACCGCGCGGTCAAGAAGCTCGAGGACGAGATCGAGCGGCAGGGCGGGGTCCAAAATCTGACCGAGGAAACCATGCCGGAGGCGCATATCCGCGGCGACGTCAATACCCCCTACAAGTGCATCGGCGGCGCGATCTTCACCATGCAGCGGGCAGGCTTCTCGCGGGTCGGGTTCATTTCCGAGCCTCCGCCGGGCGGCCAGGTCGTGCGCCTCTAGGCGGCGAAGTTCAGGAGTAATTCGATATGGCGATGTCAACTGGTGCTGCCGAAGGCGAACCGATGATGGACATCAACACGACGCCGCTCATCGACGTCATGCTGGTGCTGCTCATCATGTTCATCATCACCATTCCCATCCAGACCCACGCGGTGAAGCTCGACCTGCCGGTCGACACCGGCGAGAACGAGCCGCCGCCGATCGATCCGGTCAAGAACAAGGTCACCGTCGACCCGGCCGGCACCGTGTTCTGGAACGGTGCGCCGGTCAGTGCGGTGACGCTGCGCCAGTATCTCGACATCACGACGACCATGACCCCGACGCCGGAGCTGCATCTGCAGCCCCACCCCGAGGCCCGATACGAAGTGGTGGACGAGGTGCTCGCCATCACCAAGCGCGCCAACGTGACCGCGATGGGCTTCGTCGGCAACGAGGCATACGCCACCTGGTAAGGCACCGCAGCTGATTGGGGAGGCGGCCCTTGGGGCCGCCTTTTTTTTGTTCAGCGGAACTCCGCCACGACCTCGATCGGGCCCATGATCGCCGCGTTGAAGGCGTCAAGATCTTCCGCTGGGATCCAATATTCCCGATGCGCGCACCCGCCGGCCAGCTGGACCGGATAGCCGTCGAGGAACCCCTTCGACACCTGGAAGCGGGTGACGAAGCCGCTCCCGCTCGCAGCGACGTTCCAATCCCGAGCGATCTCCACCGCATATTCCTCTGAGAGCACCGGATAGAAGATGGGCTGCCCCGGCAGCCGGGGCGGAAAGGCCCGCATCCCGCTTTGGCGGATGAGTTCCAGTTCGGCGGGACCAACCGGCCGCCATAGCGTCACTGTTTCGGATTGCTGTCCCACAGCCTTACGCTGCCAGCCCTTCGAACTGAAGCCGGGCGAGGCGCGCGTAGAGGCCGCCGCGGGCGCTCAGGCTGTCGTGCGTACCTTGTTCGGCGATCTCGCCTCCCTCCATCACGATGATCCGGTCGGCGGCGCGGACGGTGGCGAGGCGGTGGGCGATCACGATCGTCGTGCGGTCTTTCATCAGCCGGTCGAGCGAGGCCTGGACGAAGCGCTCCGATTCCGCATCGAGCGCCGAGGTCGCTTCGTCGAGCAGGAGGAGCGGGGCGTCTCGGAGCAGCGCGCGCGCGATCGCGATCCGCTGGCGCTGCCCGCCGGAAAGCCGCGCGCCGCCCTCTCCCATGAACGTATCGAGGCCGCCCGGAAGTGCGCGCAGGAACTCGCCGGCATGCGCCGCCTCGGCCGCGTCCCACAGCGCCCGGTCGCTCGCATCCCAGCGGCCGTAGCGCAGATTGTCGCGCGCCGAAGCGGCGAAGATCACCGTCTCCTGCGGCACGAACGCGATCCGCGCGCGAATGTCGGCCGGGTCGGCCGCCCTCAGGTCGACGCCGTCGAGCCTGACCGCGCCCGCTTCCGGGTCGTAGAAGCGCTGGGCGAGCTGGAACAGGGTCGTCTTGCCGGCTCCCGATGGCCCGACCACCGCCAGCATTTCCCCCGGCGCGACATCGAGGCTGAAATTGGTCAGCGCGCTTGCATCCGGACGGGTCGGATAATGGAAGGTGACGGCATCGAAGGTCAGCGCCCCCCGCGCCGGCTCGGGCAGCTTGACCGGCTCGGCGGGCGCTTTGATCTGCGCCTCCTGCGCGAGCAGCTCGGCCAGCCTTCCCGCCGCGCCCGCGCCGCGGAGCAGTTCGCCATAGACTTCGGTGAGCGCACCGAACGCGCCGGCGACGAGGGCGCCCGTGAACACGAAGGCAGCGACGGTGCCGCCGCTCAGCCGCCCTTCCGCAACATCGATCGCGGCTTGCCACATCACGAAGGTGACCGAGCCGAACATCAGCGAGATGATGATGGCGGTCATCCCCGCCCGCAGCCGGATCCGCCGCCGGGCGGTGCCGAAAGCGTCCTCGACCGCGCCCTTGAAGCGGGCGCTCTCGCGCGCTTCCTGCCCGAACGCCTGGACGATCTTCATCGCCCCCAACGTCTCTGCGACGATCGCGCCGACTTCGGCGATACGGTCCTGGCTGAAACGCGACACCGACCGGATCTTCCGCCCGAGCAGCACGACCGGCAGGATCACCAGCGGGATGCCGAGCAGCAGCCCGCCGGTGAGCATCGGCGCCAGCGTGAACAGATAGGCGATGCCGCCCAGCCCCATCACGACGTTGCGCAGCGCCACGGAGACCGTCGTCCCGACCACCATCTCGATCACCGCCGTGTCGGCGGTCAGCCGAGAGGCGATCTCCGACGGGCGGTTCTCCTCGAAGAAGCGCGGCTCGAGCCTGAGCAGGTTGCGGTGCACGGCGGTACGGACGTCGGCGACGACCCGCTCGCCGAGCCATGACACGAAATAATAGCGTACCGCCGTCGCCAGCGCGAGCACGATGACGATGCCGAACAGATAGTAGAAGTGCCGGGAAATATCGCCGCTGCCGGCTGCGAAACCTTTGTCGATCACACGCCGGAAGCCGTCCGGGATCGCCAGCGTCGCCGCCGCCGCCACCAGCAGCGCCGCCCCTGCCATGGCGATCCGGCCCGGATAACGGATCGCGAACCGCCAGATCATGGCCAGGTTGCCGAGCTTCCGGCTGGGCGGCGCCTCCGCCGTGGTGTCTGCCATGGCCGAAAGCGTAGCAGCGGCGGGCGGCACGCTCAATGCGTGGCCGTGGAGCCACCCTGAGGGAGCCTTCGACCGACCGGTCGGTTTATTGGCTGGCTTCTTGAGAGGCCGGCGCTAATCTCGCGCCCAACCGGTGGGAGGTTCGATGCTCTACGACGCTTATGAGATGCACCGTTCGCTGCTCGCCGGAGCCAGCACGCTCGCCAATTTCGGTGCCGGCTGGATGCAGAACCCCGTCAACCCGTTCGCTTACAGCTCGATGGGTCCGATCGTCGCCTCGGCGCTCGACGTCTTCGCCCACGCCGCCGCGCCGCGCGGCAAGCCCGCCTTCGAGATCGAGAGCATCATGGTCGATGGGCGCACGGTTCCGGTGGCCGAGGAGATCGCGCTGCGCAAGCCGTTCGGCCAGCTCAAGCATTTCCGCCGCGAGGGCATTGAGGGCGGCCCGCGGCTGCTGATCGTCGCGCCGATGTCGGGCCATTATGCGACCCTGCTGCGCGGCACCGTCGAGCGCATGCTGCCGGGCCATGACGTCTACATCACCGACTGGCGCGACGCCAAGCTGGTGCCGCTCGCCGACGGCCGCTTCGACCTCGACGATTATATCGACTATATAATCGAGTTCCTCGACCATATCGGCCCCGGCGTGCACCTGCTCGCCGTCTGCCAGCCCTCGGTTCCCTGCTACGCGGCCGCGGCTTTGATGTCGCAGGACCGGCATCCGGCGCGGCCGAAGACGCTGACCATGATGGGCGGCCCGATCGACACGCGCGAGGCGCCGACCGCGGTCAACAGCCTCGCCACCCAGCGCCCGCACAGCTGGTTCCAGCAGAATGTCATCGCCACCGTTCCCTACACCTATCCCGGCGCCGGGCGGCACGTCTTTCCGGGTTTCCTCCAGCTCGCCGGCTTCATGACCATGAACCTCGGCAGCCATCTCACCAGCCATTGGGAGATGTTCAAGCATCTCGTTCAGGGCGACGGCGAGGGCGCGGACGCCTCCAAGGAATTTTACGACGAATATCGCGCGGTCTGCGACATGACCGAGGAATTCTACCTGCAGACGGTCGACGTCGTCTTCCAGCGCCACCTGCTGCCCAGGGGCGAGATGATGCACCGCGGCCGCCGCGTCGACCCGGCTGCGATCACCGATATCGCCATTCTCGCCATCGAGGGCGAGCGCGACGACATTTCGGGCATCGGCCAGACCCGCGCCGCGCTCGACATCTCCACCGGCCTCGCCCCCGAGCTCAAGCGCTACCACCTCGCCCAGGGCGTCGGCCATTACGGCATCTTCAACGGCAGCAAATGGCGCGAGCGCATCGCCCCAGTCGTCGAGCAGTGGATCGCGAGCCACGGCGGCTAACCGAAGGCTGACAACTACACGTAATTCACCTCTGATGCGCGGACAGCCCGGATTGCGAGCCGGCGACTAACCTGGATGACAGCCGCGAGCCGGTGCCGTTCCGACGATCCGCTTTGCAATGCCGCGCGACCGCCGCTACCGCCTCCGGCAGGAAGGCCGTCATGAAACCGCTCGTCCGCTTCGTGGCTTTGCTGGCCGCCTTGGTCGCGGCGCCGGCGGCCGCGCAATCGCCTTATGCCGATCGGCTGAAGGAGGGCGAGGTCGTGCTGCGCGGCTTCCGCTTCGGATCCGGCGAGCGGCTGCCCGAGCTGCGCATCCATTATGCGACGCTCGGCACGCCGCGGCGCGATGCGGCGGGGCGGATCGCCAATGCGGTGATGGTGCTGCACGGCACCGGCGGCTCAGGGCGGCAGTTCGTCCAGCCGCAATTCGCCAGCGAGCTGTTCGGGCCCGGCCAGCCGCTCGACCTAGCCCGCTATTACGTGATCCTCCCCGACAATATCGGGCACGGCAAATCGTCCAAGCCGAGCGACGGGCTGCGGATGAAGTTCCCGCGCTACAATTATGACGACATGGTCGAGGCGCAGCGGCGGCTGCTGGTCGAAGGGCTCGGCGTCCGCAAGCTCCGGCTGCTGATGGGCACCTCGATGGGCTGCATGCACGGCTTCGTCTGGGCCGCGAGGCACCCCGATTTCGCCGAGGCGATGATGCCGATGGCGTGCCTGCCGGTGCGGATCGCCGGCCACAACCGGATGTGGCGCAAGGCGGCGATCGAGGGAATCCGCCGCGATCCGGCCTGGCAGGGCGGCAATTACCGGACGCAGCCGGTGCAGGGGCTGCGCACCGCGGTCAGCCTGCTCCAGGTGGCCGGCTTCGCGCCGCTTTACCTCCAGAAGCAGTATCCGGACCGCGCGGCCGCCGACAGCTACATCGTCGAGCGGATCGAAAAGGATTTGCCGACCCGCGACGCCAACGACCTCATCTACCAGCTCGAAGCCTCGCGCGACTACGACCCATGGCCGCAGCTCGATCGGATGCGGGTGCCGATGACCTGGGTCAATTCGAGTGACGACTTCATCAACCCGGCCGATTACGGCATCGCCGAGGACGCCGCCCGGCGGCTGAAGAGCGGCCGCTACATCCTGATCCGCGCGACATCGGACACGCGCGGCCACTCGACCCACACATGGGCGAAATTCTGGCGCCAGGAGCTGATCGACCTGCTGGCGCGGACCGAGAAAGGCGGTCACCGATGACGCTCGCAGCCTGGTGGATCGCCCCTTTCCTGCTGTTCCTGGCGCCGGGAGCCGCGCCCCCCACAGGTCGCCACCCTCCGGTCGGCGACTGCCATGACGACGACATGGTCGACCGCTGCAACGCCGAGCAGCAGCGCCGCGTTCGGGAATTGTTTGGCGTCAAACCCATCGAGGCGCATCGCGACGCCGGCGACCAGGTGAGGCGCGCCTTCTACGTCGACGGCTATGGCAACGACGTTGTCGCCATCGCCTTCGTCCGCCCCAAAGGGGACGACCCTGAACTTTGGGTGCATTTTCCGAGGGAGAGGGACGGCAAGAGGAAGGCACCCTTGCAGGCGAGCGTGCCGCAGGCGGTGTGGGACGGTGTGATCAAGCGCTCCGATCACTTCGACCGCCAGCTCGCGCCGCTGCCCAGCGCAGCGTCTTCGGATGAAGTGATTATGTGTATGCACAGCTGGGTCTATACGGTCGAGGCGACCGACCCCTCCGATCCCGGAAGCGACAGTGCGACCGTGCGGCGGCGAACCGAAGACGCCTGCGACGACGGCCTCACCGAGGCTTATGCTGCCGAGCTGCCGCGCGCGGCGGTGCCGCTGCTGCCGCCCTGCGCGCGGCTAGATCCGAGCCAACACCGCAACGAGGCTTCCCTGCTTTCGGCCTGTCGGCTGCTGTCCGGCGATCGGCTCGCCGCGGCCGCCGTCCTTAATCGCGTCCGCCCTTTTCAACACATTCGCACGGCCGCGGACGCGGTGCACCTCGAGGGCCTGTTCCACTACCAGGCGACCGTCGACTGGAACGGAGAACGCAATGCCGGCGACGGCAGCGCCGCCAAATTCTGGACCGACAAGGTGGTCACAAGCGAAGGGGCCGACTTCTATTACGAGGCCATCGACGGGAAGAGCCCCAACCAAGTGCGTCTTAGCGGATGGCTTATCCGCTGGGTCGACGTGCCGGAGGGCAAGGATTCCGTATACGAGAGGGCGCGGGTCGAGCAGGTCTGGACCGACGAGCAAGGCGATTTCGCCATCCGTAGCGTAACCGTCGGCCCGTTCAAACGCCAGTCCGAGCGCTGACAGCCCCGTGGGATCGCTGCCTCATGTCGGCGTCGCTGTGCGGCCCGTCTGCTAATGGGCGGACCTCGGCGGTGCGGGGTCCGACACCTCTTTCGAGCTGACATGGTTGAGCGCGATCACCCAGCGGCCCTCGACCTTGCGCATCAGTCGCGTGTTGATCCCGTCTTGCGGCCGGCCGCCGCCTTCGAGCCGGTAGCGGCTGATCAGCTGCGCCGCATCGGGGGCGAGCAGCTCGATGCGGATGTCGGAGAATTTGAGCCGGCCGCGGCGCTCGGGCGCGCCGCCATAGTCGCGGACATAATGGTCGAGCGTGCCCTGCCAGTCGCGCTGGAATTCGCCGCGCGACACGAAGATGACGTCGGGATTCTTGAACCCCTCCATATAGCCGCGGAAGTCGCCGCGGTTCCACGCCGCCTCCATCCGCGCGATCACTTGGCGGATGGCGGCCTTCTCCGCCTCCGCCGAGGCCGGGGGCGGCGGGTTTGCGCAAGAGGATGTCGCCAGCAGGATCGCCAGCATATAGGCTGCACCGCGCATAGCACCTCCGTTTGGAGACCGGCATGGCCTCGCATGATCGACCCGAGCTATTAAAGGCCGCGGACATAGCGGCCAAGATGGGCCGGCACTCCCACCCGTGGAATCCGAATTCAGAAATGGCCGGGGTACAATTGGCCCCGCTGGCGGGGCTCACGCGGACGGGAGTGAGCCTGGCACGGATTCCGCCCGGCAAGGAATCCTTCGTCTACCACAGCCACGAGCGCGAGGAGGAATGGCTCTACATCCTCTCCGGCACCGGCACAGCCGAGATCGACGGCGGCAACTATGAGGTAGGCCCGGGCGATTTCATGGGCTTTCCCACGCCCTCGGTGGCACACCATCTGCGCAATACGGGGGCCGACGAGCTCGTCTATTTGATGGGCGGCGAAAGCCGCGACGCGGAGATCTCCACCTTTCCGACGCTGGGGAAGCGGATGGTGCGGGTGCAGGGCAAGATCGAGATTTACGACCTGAATGACGCGAAGGCTTTCGGGCCGCTGGAGGCGAAATAGCTGGGCGAGGGGCGGGACTTCCCCCGCGGCCGCCGAGGCTCGCCGGGCGCCGCCGATGAACGCTTTTCCCTGCCAAGCGTTGTGCTGCCGCGGGTCGGCAGGACAGGAGTATTTGTCATGACGGGCTTATTGAAGAAAGCGATTGCGGGCGCCGCTTTGGTTTCGGGCGCGATCGTGGCGGCCGCGCCGGCCGAGGCGCACCGCTGGCACCGCTACCGCCACCATGGCGGCGATTCGGCCCTTGCCGCGGGCCTGATCGGTCTCGGCATCGGCGCGGCGATCGCCTCGAGCCACCACGGCTATTATGGCGGCGGCTATTACGCGCACGGCTATTATCCGCGCTATTACGGCCGCGGCTATTATCGCCACCGCTACCCGCGGCGCTGCTTCACGCGCTGGGAATATGACCCCTATTGGGGCCGCCCCGTGCGCGTCCGCTATTGCTGACCATCTGAGCGGCCGGCCTGGGCGCAGTCCGGCCGCTCATCCGCTCCGCCTCAGCGGGTGAACTTCTCGCCCGCCTTCGCCTTGCGTACCAGCAGGTCGGACAGGCTGAACTCGTTACCCAGCCGTTCCTGCTGGCGCTTCAGGCCCTCGACGATCTTGTCCGGCCCTTCGGTGTCGGCCCAGAACATCGGGCCGCCGCGATAGACCGGCCAGCCGTAACCATAGACCCAAACCACGTCGATGTCGGACGCGCGCTGGGCCATGCCTTCTTCGAGGATCTTCGCGCCCTCGTTGACCATGGTGTAGAGCGTGCGCTCGACGATCTCCTGGTCGGTGATGTCGCGCTTCTCGACGCCTTCCTTGGCGCGAAACTCCTCGATAATGCCCTGGACCACCGGTGAGGGCGACGGGCGGCGCTTGTCGTCATAATCGTAGAAGCCGGCGCCCTTCTTCTGGCCCCAGCGGCCCTGCGCGGCGAGCGCGTCCCGGATATTCTCGATCCGGGTCGGGTCGCGGTGCCAGCCGATGTCGACCCCGGCCAGGTCGGCCATCTGGAACGGGCCCATCGGCATGCCGAACTCGACGTGGACCTTGTCGACCTGCTCGGGCGTGGCACCTTCCAGCAGCAATTTGGTGGCCTCGACCTGGCGCGGCATCAGCATGCGGTTGCCGATGAAGCCGTGGCAGACGCCGGCGACCACCGCCACCTTCCTGATCTTCCTGGCGAGCTGCATCGCAGTGACCAGCACGTCGGGCGCGGTCTTCGCCCCGCGCACCACTTCGAGCAGCTTCATAACGTTGGCCGGCGAGAAGAAGTGCAGGCCGAGCACGTCCTGCGGCCGCGAGGTGGTCGCGGCGATCTCGTCGATGTTGAGGTAGGAGGTGTTGGAGGCGAGGATCGCGCCCGGTTTGGCGATCTTGTCGAGCTTGCCGAAAATGTCCTTCTTGACGTCCATATTCTCGAACACCGCCTCGATGATCAGGTCGCAATCGGCGAGGTCGTCGAGGGCGAGGGTTGGCTTGAGCGCGCCCATCGCCTGTTCGACCTGCTCGCTGGTCATCCGTCCCTTGGCCGCGCTCGCCTCGTAATTCTTGCGCATCACCCCGGTGCCGCGGTCGAGCGCCTCCTGCGCCATCTCGACGATCGTCACCGGGATGCCGGCACTCAGAAAATTCATCGAGATGCCGCCGCCCATCGTCCCTGCACCGATCACGCCGACCCGCTCTATCTCGCGAGGCCTGGTGTCCTCGGGCAGGCGCTCGATCTTCGAGGCCTTGCGCTCGGCGAAGAAGAAATATTGCTGGGCGCGCGCCTGGGTGCCGCTCATCAGCTCCATGAACAGCTGCCGCTCGTACATCACGCCCTGCTCGTAAGGCTTGGCCACGGCTGCCTCGATCGCGCGGATATTGGCCTCCGGCGCCTCGAAGCCGCGGAACTTGCGGGCATTGGCCTTGCGGAACTCGCGGAAGATGTCGGGCTTGGCGCGGGCTTCCTCGAGCTTGTCATCGCGCTCGCTGGCTTTGGGGAGCGGGCGCACGTCCTTCACTTCCTGCGCATAGGCGACGGCATGCTGCTCCAGATCGCCCTCGATGAGCCGGTCCACCAGACCTACCTCGCAGGCTTCCTTGGCCCGGATCGGGTTGCCGGTCGACGCCATCTCCAGCGCCTTGCCGACGCCCGCGACGCGCGGCAGGCGCTGCGTCCCCCCGGCGCCCGGGAGCAGGCCGAGCTTCACCTCCGGGACACCCATGGTGGCGCTGGGGACAGCGACCCGATAGTGGCACGCCAAAGCGACTTCGAGGCCGCCGCCGAGCGCGGTGCCGTGGACCGCCGCGACCACGGGCTTGGTGCAGGCTTCGATGCGGTCCACCACCTGCGGAAGCCACGGCGTCTGCATCGGCTTGCCGAACTCGGTGATGTCGGCGCCGGCGAAGAAAGTGTTGCCTTCGCAGCGTATCACCACCGCCTTTACGGCCTCGTCGGCATCGGCCTCGTCGATCGCCTTCACCAGCCCTTCGCGCACCGCATGGCTAAGCGCGTTCACCGGCGGGTTGTTCGAGGTGACGATCAGGACGTCGCCGTGGCGCTGGGTGGTAATCGGGCTCATGAAGTCTCTCCGGCAGGGTCCGTCCGCGATGGCGCCGCGTTACGTGAACGTCAACTGCTGGCTCGCCGCCAACTCCTCCGCGACGCAGCAGGGAGCCTCCATCACGAATAACATTTCATCAACATGTCGCGTATACTTTACATCTTGATCCGGTCGGAGAGGAGACGCAACATGTATGAGTTCACCTTTGGCGGGGCCTGGTTCCGCTGGAATGCCTTCGATCGCAAATCCCGTCTTCTGGCTGCGGCCAGCCTCGCCCTGGGTGCGATCGCGGGTGCTCTCTTCGGCATGGCGCTCAAGCCGGTAAACCATCGCTACGGCTTCGATGTCACTGCCCATGCGCCGATACTGGCCGTGGCTGGGATCGCGGCATCGCTGCTCGCGGCCTGGCTCTGGTACAGCTTCAGCTTGCGCCGCGATGAGATGTTCAACCGAGTGCAAAACTGGGCATTGGGCATGGCAGGCGCCTGGACCTGCGTCATCGCCACCCTGTGGCACATCCTTGAGAGGGTCGCCCTCGCATCGCCGTTGACGGTCCCCGCGGTGGCTCTCCTCTTCGCGGTGTCGACGGGCCTGTTCTGGTTTGTGGCAGTGCGCCGATGGGCGTTGTAACCAACCTGCCGGAGCTGCGTGAAAAGCACGGCCTGACCCAGCAGCAACTCGCCCATTTTCTCGGTGTTTCGCGTCAAACCATCAATTCGGTCGAGCGGGGGCGTTTCGAGCCAAGCCTGCTGCTTGCGCTGAGGATGGCGAGCTTCTTCGCTCGGCCGGTGGAGGAGATCTTCACGCTCGACGAGGCCCTCAAGCCGAGGTGAGGCCATATTCCTGTTTGTTATAGGGGTGCGAGGCGGAAAGGCCGCCGTCTACGACGAGGGCATGGCCGTTGACGTAGCTGGACTCGTCGGAGGCCAGGAAGAGAGCGGCGCGGGCGATCTCTTCCGGCTCCCCGCCGCGCTTCAGCGGGTTGAGGTGGCCGAGCTGCGCTTCCTTTCCCTTCGCGCGTGCGCGGTCGTAGACCGGCTTGGTCATTCCGGTCTCGATGAGGCCGGGGCAGATGGCGTTGACTCGGATATTGGCGCCGGCGAGCTGGGTCGCGGCGACTTCCACCAGATTGATGACCCCGGCCTTGGACGCCGAATAAGCCGGTCCGCCCGCGCCCGCGCGGAGGCCCGCGACCGAGGCCGTGCAGACGATCGATCCGCCGCCCCGCGCCTTGAGCAAGGGCGCGGCATGCTTGATCGCCAGGAACGGCCCGATCAGATTGACCCGCACTATCTCGGCCCAGTCTTCCGCGCTCTGCTCGAATAGGCTGGCGAGGCCGCCGGAGATTCCGGCATTGGCGAAGACGATGTCGAGCCCGCCGAACCGCGCCGCCGTGCTGCGGACGAGGTGGGCGACGTCGTCGTCGCTGCCGGCATCGCCGCGGATCGCCACCGCGGCCGGGCCGACCAGGCGCGCCGTCTCCTCGACCGCCTCGCTGATATCCGACGCGACCACGAACGCCCCCTCGCGTGCAAACAGCTCCGCCGTCGCCCGCCCGATGCCCGAGCCGGCCCCGGTGACGATCGCGATCTTGTTGGCGAGCCTCACCGCAGGACCTCCGTCATTCCCGCTTGCGCGGGAATGACGGTGTCGGATGCGGTGCGACTCACAGCCCCACCCCGATCGTCGAGCCGCCGTCGACGATCACCGCCTGCCCGGTCATGAAGGTCGAGGCGGGCGAGGCCAGGAACACGGCGGCACCGGCGATCTCGTGCGGCTCGCCGATCCGGCGCAGCGGCGTCGAGCGCGTCACCGCCTTCAGCGTGTCGGGATTTTCCCACAAGGCCCTCGCGAAGTCGGTCCGCACCAGCCCGGGCGCGATGCAATTGACCCGCACCCCGGCCGGCCCGAACTCGGCCGCCAGGTTGCGCGCGAGCTGGAAGTCGGCTGCCTTCGAAATGTTGTAGGCGCCGATCATGGTCGAGCTGGTCAGCCCGCCAATCGAAGACACGATCACGATCGAGCCTTGCTTGCGCTCGATCATCTCCGGCGCCACCATCGCGATCAGCCAGTGGTTGGCGATGACATTGTTCTCGAGGATCTTGCGGAACTGCTCGTCGGCAATCCCCGCCATCGGCCCGTAATAAGGGTTGGACGCGGCATTGCAGACCAGCACGTCGATCCGGCCGAGCCGCGCCCGCGTCTCGTCGACCAAATGCTTCAGCTCCTGCTTCGACGAAATATTAGCAGGCACAACTATTGCTGCACCATCGCCATGCTTGTCGTTGATCGCTTTGGCGGCTTCGGCGCAGGCCTCCGCCTTGCGGCTCGAGATGACGACCTTGGCGCCATGATCGGCCATCGCCTCGGCGATCGCCCGCCCAATCCCGCGCGACGATCCGGTGATGATCGCGACCTTCCCGCTCAGGTCGAACAGGCTCATAGCTTTCCCTTCGTCATGCCAGCGGAGGCTGGCATCTCAGGACAACGAGTCACAGCGGTCTCGCCGGGGCCCGGCCTTCGCTGGGGTGACGGCTAGGGCGCATGTTTGGCAAACTCCAGCCGAGCGATCGCCCTATTGTGGACCTCGTCCGGCCCGTCGGCGAGCCGCAGCGTCCTTATGCCGGCCCAGCTGTAGGCGAGGCCGAAATCCTGGCTCACCCCCGCGCCGCCATGGGCCTGGACGGCGTCGTCGATGATCCGCAGCGCCATTTCCGGCGCATAGACCTTGATCATCGCGATCTCGGCCTGGGCGGCCTTGTTGCCGGCCTTGTCCATCAGATCGGCGGCCTTGAGGCACAGCAGCCGCGACATGTCGATATCGATTCGCGCCCGCGCCACCCTTTGCTCCCAGATGCTGTGCTCCATCAGCTTCTTGCCGAACGCGGTCCGGCTCTGCAGCCTTGTCACCATCGCCGCCAGCGCCTCCTCGGCCGCGCCGATCGTGCGCATGCAATGGTGGATCCGCCCCGGCCCCAGCCGGCCCTGCGCGATCTCGAAGCCGCGGCCCTCGCCGAGCAGCATGTTGGCGGCGGGGATGCGCACGTCCTTGAGCTCGATCTCCATATGGCCGTGCGGGGCGTCGTCATAGCCGTAGACGGTGAGCGCCCGCTCGACCGTCACACCCGGCGCGTCCAACGGCATCAGCACCATCGACTGCTGCTGGTGCCTGGGGTTGTCGGGGTTGGTCTTGCCCATCACGATCGCGAGCTTGCAGCGCGGGTCGCCCGCGCCCGACGACCACCATTTGCGGCCGTTGAGGACATAGTGGTCGCCTTCGCGCCGTATATTGCATTGGATATTTGTAGCGTCCGACGAGGCTACCGCCGGCTCGGTCATCAGGAACGCCGACCGGATCTCGCCATCCATCAGCGGCCTGAGCCACTCCTCCTTCTGCTCGCGCGTGCCGTAGCGGTGCAGCACCTCCATGTTGCCGGTGTCGGGCGCCGAGCAGTTGAACACCTCGGCCGACCACATGATCCGGCCCATCTCCTCGGCGCAGAGCGCATATTCCAGGTTGCTGAGCTGGGTGCCCTCGAACTCAAAACTTTCGTCGACGTGGCGCAGCGCCGAGCCCGGCGGCATGAACAAATTCCACAGCCCGGCCTCACGCGCGAGCGGCTTCAATTCCTCGATCACGCTCACCGGCTGCCAGCGGTCGCCCTCGGCAACCTGCTTCTTATAGTCGAGCGCCCGCGGCCGGACGCGAGTCTCGATGAACTCGCGCACCCGGTCGCGGTAAAAAGCCTGCCGTTCCGTAAGGTCAAAGTCCATCCGGCCGGTTTCCTCTCGATTTTCGCTTGACCCTTCCTGTCAGAAAGCGCGGTTTTGCGCCAGTGGGAGGCATAAGGGTGAGGCCGGATTCAGCGGAACATGTGGATGTGCTGATCGTCGGTGCGGGCATCTCCGGCGTCGATGCCGCCTATCACCTGCAGACCAAACATTCGGGCAAGAGCTATGCGGTCCTCGAAGCGCGCAAAGCGATCGGAGGGACCTGGGACCTGTTCCGCTATCCCGGCATCCGTTCGGATTCCGACATGTACACGCTCGGCTTTCCGTTCCGGCCGTGGCGGGGCGACAGGGCGATCGCCGACGGTGCCTCGATCCGCGCCTATGTCGAGGAGACGGCGCGGGAGTTCGGCATCCACCGTCACATCCGCTTCGGCCACAAGGTGACGAGAGCCTCCTGGTCCTCGGCGGAAGCGCGGTGGACGGTCGAGGTGGATGCGCAGGGCGGGGTCCGTCGCTTCAGCTGCGGCTTTCTGTACCTGTGCAGCGGCTATTACGATTACGAGCGCGGCTACCGGCCCGAATGGCCGGGCGAGGACCGCTTCGCGGGGCGCTTCGTCCATCCTCAGCATTGGCCGGAGGATCTCGATTTCGCGGGCAAGCGCGTCGTGGTGGTCGGCAGCGGCGCCACCGCGGTGACGCTCGTGCCGGCCCTGACGGACAAGGCCACGCACGTCACGATGCTGCAGCGCTCGCCAAGCTATATCGTGTCGCTCCCATCGCGCGACCCCATCGCAAGACTCGCCGGCAAGCTTCTGCCGGGCCGACGGGCGGCGGGGCTGGTCCGCTGGAAGAACGTGCTGCTGGCGCGGTTCTTCTTCAGGCGGGCCCGGGCGCGGCCGGAGGGCACAAGGCGGACGATCCTGAAGCGCATCGCAAAGGCGCTCCCCAAGGGATACGATGTCGAGAAGGACTTCTCGCCCAGCTACCAGCCTTGGGACCAGCGGCTTTGCCTGGTCCCGGACAACGACCTTTTCGATGCCATGAGAGCGGGCAAGGCCTCCATCGTCACCGATTCGATCGCCGGCTTCACGGAGACAGGTATCGCGCTCCGTTCGGGCCGGGAGCTGGGTGCCGACATCGTCGTCACCGCCACCGGGCTGGTGGTCAGGCTGCTCGGCGGCATCGACTTGAATGTCGACGGCAAGCCGGTCTCCGCCGCCGGCCGACTGGTCTACAAGGGCATGATGTTCGAGGACATTCCGAACCTCGCCTTCGCGTTCGGATATACCAATGCCTCATGGACGCTGAAATGCGACCTCACCGCCCGCTACCTCTGCCGGCTGCTCCGGCACATGGACGAGCACGGCCATCGCATTGCCACGCCGCGGCTACGCGACCCCTCCATGGGGCGCGAGCGGCTGCTGGCCTTCAGCTCGGGTTATATCGAGCGCGCGATCTCCTCGCTGCCGGTGCAGGGGGCAAAGCCGCCCTGGCGGGTGCCGCAGGACTATGTGACGGATCTTGTCGCGTTCAGGTTCAGCCGCCTTGCCGACGAGGCGATGGAGTTCAAGGCGGCGGGAGTCTCCGCGGAGCCGATTGACGGCGGCGCCTCGCCTTGCCAGTGACGTTTACGCAAAGGAGAGCATATGCCCGAACTCGAGAGCTTTCGCAGCGAAACTCGCGCCTGGCTGGAGGCGAACTGCCCGCCCGAGATGCGTGAGCCAATGCGCGACGAAGGAATGCGGCCGGAGGCGGACGCAGACTGGAGCTAGGCTGCCGCGGACAGCTCGGGTTCGCGTACGGCGTCGGATAACTTTTGCAATACGAGCTCGGTCCACGCGTCCTCAAGCCGGGCCTCGACCTTTTGACGAGCATCCTTCAATTCCGGAGTCTGCTCAAACCATTCTACAAGCTCGTCGGCGATCGTGTCGCGGTAGCGATCGCCTGCGCCCCAATCGCCTCGCCCCCAATAACTCGACAGGCTCTCCCAAAGCGCCCCCGCATTGTCCAAGTGAGGTTTGAACGCCACTCTTCCAATTTCCACCGCCTTGGCCAGAAACTCCTGACGCCAATCGGATAAATCTTCGCGCATAGCATCCACGATGGCGACAACCTCGGGAATACCGCGAAAGGTTTGAGCTAAAGACTCTAGGCGTCCGTCCATCTTCTGAGCGACCGTGGACGTTCTGATATTGGCATCGAAACGCACCCCTACGCCGATCATGTGAGGAACGGGGAAATTCGTCCAGCCACCCTTTCTGTTGATGGTAGCGTTGATTGAACTGGCGTGCCCGCTCCGCATCTCGGAAACCAGGTTCTGATGGGCCGGGCGCACCACCGGTCCGAGCTTGTCATAGGCGTAGGCGTCCACCATCCGTGCCACCTCGGCCTCCACCGCTCGCCGGCCCTCCTCTATCTTCGACACGTTTGGATTTGCGATCAGCTCGCGCGAAACCTCCACAAATCGTTGAAGGCGCTCCAGTTGGCGACGTCTCAGCACATCGAGATGTGTCGTAAGCTGCTCCCACGTAGCAGCCGGCGGATCGGTCATGGCATTGAAGAACATTACTGGCGTCGCTGGGAGACCGGCTTGGCTCAGCGAAGCTTGCACCTGTAGCTCCCGCTCATAATAACCGTCTTCGACGCTCTCCACGGGCATGCCGGAGCCGTCAGCGACCTTCATCGCCTCGTCCCCACGCGGCAGCACCAAGAGCAGCACGCGGTTCTTGTCCATCGCATCGGATCCAAATTCCTTTAGCTCCGTCATGATTTTCAGGGCGTCGGCACTGGGCGCATCATTGAACGTGGTGCAAAGCACCGCCAATGTCCGGGAATTGTCCAAGTGCCCCCTCAGATCGGGTCGCTGTGTGGTGACATGGACCCCTTTAGTATCGACCACGGCGAGATCATAGCGGGTGCGCCGGAGTGCCGAAGCCGGCACAAAGACGGTGACACGTTCCGGAAGAGAAAAGTCCGGATGCAGACCGAAATTAATTTTCGTCGCATTTTCGGAAAGCCACTTGAGGCCATCTGCCGACGTTTCGGATAGAATCAGTTGAGTCTCGCGGCGCTCCTGGAGGCGCATGCGATCGACAACTTCCTCGACAACATCATCGATAACTTGGCGCCGATCAAGCAACTCCCGCAGGGGATCACTTTCCCGCGACCGGCGCATGTCGGCCATGTTACGAACGGCTCGTTCGAGCTCGCTGGATATGCCTCCCTCCTTGATTATCATGCCTCGCACCAGGTCGGCGACAAGAGCCCGGACATCGTCATCATCCATTGCTTCGACCGCGATCCCGTAAGCGGGTGCAACACGAACGACGACTTCGCTTATGGTTGTTCGGCCGCCGGTGGCTGGAAAGATCGGCTGCGGAGCTCCCGTCTTGCCCGGGACCACCAAGTTCGTAAGCAGCGACAGGGCCGTCGTTTTGCCGACGCCCACCGGCCCGATCCAAGCGATGCCATGATCGAGCCTCGACACGAAAGTGACAGCAGATTCCAAGCTGGAGCGGATTTGCGCGACCGGCCCATCAAGTATGCGGTCATAGTCGTCACTTCCCCCAAAAATCTCCAGGGCTTGAAGGGCTGATTCGGCCGCCCACAGAGCATCTCGGTCCGGGTGAAAGAATGAGGGTCGATCGGTTAGCGGCCACTCCCGCGCGTAAAAGTCGGAGATTTGCTTCGCCTCCTCCGACCCAAGCGCTGCCAAGTAACGTCTGGCCATCGTGCCTTCGGTTATTTCGCTCTTCTCGAGTCGCGAAATCACACTCGGGCTGACGCTCAACCGACGCGCCATTTCCGATTGGTTCAGGTCGGCATCTTCTCGGGCACGCTTGAGGACGCTTGTGGGAATGGACATGTGTCATCTCCGGCTTGGAAGGGAGCCTCCCTTGGGCCAGATCACGGTCGGAGTCAAGTGTGTAGCAAAATTGCAGACAACATTGTGAAACTCTTGCGTTTCAGGCTGTGTCTAGGCTGCCATGCAGGCGACTTGACGCCTCACCAGGGGGACGCCATCGACATTGATGAAGGAGCGGACGGGATGGACGAGCTGCACACTTTCCGCGCCGAGACCCGTGCCTGGTTGGAGGCGAATTGCCCGGCCGAGATGCGCGAGCCGATGCGGGACGAGAGCGACGCCTGCTGGGGCGGGCGCAACGCCGTCTTCAAGAACGAGGCGCAGAAGCTGTGGATGAACCGGATGGCCGGGCGCGGCTGGACCGTGCCCGACTGGCCGAAGGACTATGGCGGGGGCGGACTGTCGCCGGCCGAGACCAAGATCCTGAAGCAGGAGATGGCGCGGATCGGAGCGCGCAACCCGCTGACGAGCTTCGGCATCTCGATGCTCGGGCCGGCGCTGCTGAAATACGGAAGCGAAGACCAGAAAAAGCGCTTCCTGCCCGAGATCGCCCGTGGCGAGATTCGCTGGTGCCAAGGCTATTCCGAGCCGAACGCCGGCTCCGACCTCGCCTCGCTCCAGACCAAATGCGAGGACAGAGGCGATCACTGGCTGGTCAACGGCCAGAAGGTTTGGACCAGCTACGCCGACAAAGCCGACTGGATTTTCTGCCTGGTCCGCACCGATCCCGCCGCGCCCAAGCATAAGGGGATCAGCTTCCTGCTGTTCGACATGGCGAGCCCGGGCGTGTCGACCCGCCCGATCCTGCTCATCTCCGGCTACTCGCCATTCTGCGAGACCTTCTTCGACGACGTGAAGGTGCCGAAGGACCAGGTCGTCGGTGAGGTCAACAGGGGTTGGGACGTCGCCAAATATCTGCTCGGGCATGAGCGCGAGATGATCAGCGGCATGGGGCTGGGCGGAAGCGGCGAGAGCCTTGGCGCGGTGCTTCGCGAGCGGCTTGCGGACGATCCGCTGCTCCGCGCGGAAATCGCCCGCCTCGATGTCGACGCGATGGCGTTCCAGGCGATGTCCGAGCGCTTCATCGACCAACTCAAGGCCGGCCAGGCGCACCCCGCTCAGCCCTCGATGATGAAATATGCCGGCACTGAGCTCAACAAGGCGCGGCACGAGCTGGTGATGGCGGCGGGCGGCTCGAATGCGCTCGAATGGGAGAGCGAGCGCTCGAAGGCCGGAAAGGCCGCCCGCGAGTGGCTGCGCACCAAGGCCAATTCGATCGAAGGCGGCACCAGCGAGATCCAGCTCGGCATTATTGCCAAGCATATTTTGCAGCTGCCGGGGGCTTGATTTGTGTCCCGGCGAAGGGACTCCATCAAAGTAGTACTTTGATGGGAACCCAAGGCCGGGACCCAGTTTGGACCCCGGCCTTCGCCGGGGAACAAGGGAAGAAAGCGAATGCCGCTCTACCTGACCGACGATCAGTCCATGCTGCGCGAGACCGCGCGGGACTTCATGGCCGAGCAGGGGTCGATCGCCGCCCAGCTGCGCCGCCTGCGCGACAGCCCCGAAGGCTTCGACCGCGGCCTATGGAAGCAGCTGGCCGAGCTCGGCTTCACCGGCATCCTCATCGATGAAGCCGACGGCGGCCTCGGGCTCGGCCATGTCGAGGCCGGCATCGTGCTCGAGGAGATCGGCCGCAACCTCACGCCATCGCCGTTCCTCATTACCGCGGTGGGAGTGGTCGAGGCGCTGCGCGGCACCGGAATACGGGATCGGTGGCTGCCGGGCATTCTCGCCGGCGACATCGTTGCCGCGCTGGCGATCGACGAAGGCCCCAAGCACCGGCCCGATGCGATCGCCATGCAGGCCGGCCGCTCAGGCAACGGCTTCAGCCTGACCGGCCGCAAGCAGTTCGTGGTCCAGGGGGCCTCCGCTGATCTGATCATCGTTGCGGCCAATGCGGACGAGGGCCTCACCCTGTTCGCGATCGAAAAAGACGCGGCCGGCCTCGATGTGGAGGGCGTGCGGCTCGCCGACGGCAGCATCGGCGCGCGGCTCGAATTCCAAGGCCTCGAGGTGGACGGGGACGCGGTGATCGGGGAGGCCGGCGAGGGGCGGGCGGTGCTCGACAGGGTGCTCAATGCCGGCCGCGCCGGCGCCGCCTCGGAGCTGGTGGGTGTCGCCTCCGGAGCGATGGCGATGACGGTGGATTATCTCAGGCAGCGCAAGCAGTTCGGTAGGCTGATCGGCGAGTTCCAGGTGCTTCAGCATCGCGCGGCGCACCTTTATTCGGAGCTTGAGATCGCCCGCGCGGCGGCGCTCAAGGCGCAACAATTGCTTGATGAGGGCAGCGACGAAGCCGAGGCGAGGGTCGCGGTTGCCAAGGCCAAAGCTGGGCGCGTCTCAACGCTGGCGGTGCAGGAGGGGGTGCAGATGCACGGCGGCATCGGCATGACAGACGAATATGATATCGGCCTCTATATGAAGCGGGACCGGGTGCTGAACGAGCTGTTCGGCGACCCGGCCTATCATGCCGACAAGCTGGCGCGAATGAAGGGATATTGAGTTCCCCGGCGAAGGCCGGGGCCCAGAGTCCAGCGC
>DASZDE010000076.1:0-4505 GCA_035942355.1 Allosphingosinicella sp.
CTCGAAGACAATGTCGAGGAGCTCTGGCTCGGCGGCGCCGCGCGCAGCGGCACCGGCAATGGCGAGGGCAACCGCCTGTTCGGCACGCTTGGCGACGACACGCTGAACGGCCTGGCCGGCGCCGACGCGCTTCGCGGCCGCAACGGCGCCGACGAGCTGCACGGCGGCGGCGGCGACGACATCGTCTATGGCGGCATCGGCAATGACGAGCTGTTCGGCGAGGGCGACGACGACCGGCTGAACGGCGAAGCGGGAGCCGACACGATCGACGGTGGCGGCGGCAACGATCAGCTGTTCGGCCGCGAAGGCGGGGATACGCTGACCGGAGGCGCCGGCACCGACTATCTCTACGGCGGCATCCAGAAGGATACGATGACGGGCGGCACCGACGGCGACAGGTTCCTGTTCGACGACGGCGACACCAGCTCGCAGCAGTTCGCGGCCGACGTGATCACCGACTTCCACCGCGTCCAGGGCGACCTCATCAACCTGCGCAGCATGGACGCCGACTCGAGCACCGTGGCCGATGACAATTTCACCTTCATCGGCGCGGGCGCGTTCAGCGGGGCGGCGGGCGAATTGCGCTACAAGGTGGTCGGCGCCGACGCCTATCTCCAGGGCGACACCGACGGCGACGGCCTCGCCAATTTCCACATCAAGGTCGAGAACGTGGCCACGCTGATCGCCGCCGATATCGTGGTCTGACCGCGCGCCGCGGGCGGCGTTGACGAGGGCGGTGCCGGCGTGGCACTGGGCGTCCGCGCCGCGGCGCGGGTATAGCTCAATGGCAGAGCACTAGCCTTCCAAGCTTGTGACGCGGGTTCGATTCCCGCTACCCGCTCCAGCCGCGGCCTGGATCGAGGCGGCGGCGGCCGCTAGCCGCCCTTGGCGGCCGGGCGGCGCAGCCAGCTCATCAGCTCGCCGAACGGGATCACCTGGTTGAACGAGACGCCGCACAGGCCGCCGTCGGACCAGCGCACCACGCCGGCGACCGGCCGGAAATCCTCGAGCGCCACCACCACGTCCTGGCCCGGCTCGAGCGGCTGGTCGGTTTCCAGCTTCACGCCGCCCTGTGATATGTCCCTGGTGCTCACCCAGTGCGTCCGCGCGCCCGCGCGCAGCGTCCCCATCCGGTCGACCTCGACCCGCGGCAGCCGCGGCCGCCAGCCGCGCTCGAGCGCGTTGCTGCTGGCGAGCAAATCCTCGACGTCGATCGGGGCGGCGAAGCTGATGCCGATATTGCCGCCGCTGATCCACGAGACGGTGCCGGCGATCGCCTGGTTGGCCTTGAGCTCGACCGCGACGCGCTGGCCGAGGCTGAACTGCGAATAGACGTGGGCCATCAGCCCGCCCGCCGAGATGTTGCGGATCAGGCAGAGTTCGCGCTCGCCGTCGACCACCAGGGTGCCGACGCGCAGGATCGTCAGGTGGCGCGCATTCCGCCGCCGCTCGACCGGCCCCGGCGCCTCGCTCGAGAAGGAGAAAGTGGTCTCCTCGAATCCCAGATCCATCTGCCGCCCTCCCGCGCCGGCGGCGCGCCGGCTTCGTCGCCCGGGCCGAAAAATACCGTTCCACAGGTTTAAGAAGCCTTACGCGCGCCACCCGGGGAGATACGGCAGCGGCGGTCGGCCCGAAGGTCCGGCGGAACCCCGCGCTCTTCACCGCTTGCTTACGAGTTTCGGCTAAGTCCGGGGCGATGAACGCCGAACTCAAGATCGACCCGGTCGTGCGGAGCGACCCGCGGCCGCGCTCGGCGGTGAGCACCGGCGTCGGCATGGCCGGGCTCGCCGGCTTCGTCGCGTGGGCCGCGGTGTCGCGCGTCTACGGCTTGGCCGGTCCGCTCGCCTCGCTCGTCACCCTGCTCGCCTGCGGCGTGCCGATGGTATTGTGGTCGCTCTTGGTCGACAAGGTGCACCGCAACCCTTCGACCGGGATCGACTGGGATTCGCCGCCGCGGCCGCTCCGCGAAAGCTTCGACATCAGCCTCGCCAAGATCGTCGGCCTGTGGGGGATCTGGGCGGCGATCGCCTTCCTCTATTGCGTCGGCCGCTGGTATTGGGACGGCCAGTATCTGTTCGCGATGGAGGTGCTGGCGGTCGGCTCGGTGCCGATGCTGCTGCTGTCGGTGCCCTATGTGCTGTGGCTCGACCGGCGGCTCAGCGAGCCGCGCGACGGCGCCTGGCATTTCGGCCGGCTGATCATCGGCCGCACGCAGGGCCTCGACCGCGAAATGCTCTACGATTTCTTCCGGGCCTGGGCGGTGAAGGGCTTCTTCCTCGCCTTCATGATCTCGATCGTGCCCGGCAACTGGTTCGACTTGATCCGCCCGGCCGCCTGGGAGATCACCGCCGGTCCGGTCAGCCTCGCGCGCTGGCTGATCGCGGCCATGTTCACCATCGACGTCAGCTTCGCGACCGTCGGCTACATGCTGACGATGAAGCCGCTCGACGCTCATATCCGCTCGGCCAACCCCTATGCCGCCGGCTGGACGGCGGCGCTGATCTGCTACCCGCCGTTCATCCTGATGAACCCGGGCGGTCCGCTCGCTTATCACCAGGGCACCGCCGAATGGGTCTATTGGCTCGACGGCTCGCCGCTGGCGACCGCGCTCACCGGCGCGGTCCTGGTGCTGCTCGCCGCCGTCTATGCATGGGCGACGGTCGCGTTCGGCATCCGCTTCTCCAACCTCACCCACCGCGGCATCCTCACCCACGGGCCCTATGCGTGGACCAAGCACCCGGCTTACGTGTCGAAGAGTTTGTTCTGGTGGATCGCGACGCTGCCGTTCCTGGCGGCGAGCGGAAATCCGGTCGACATGGTGAGGAACACCGTCCTGCTCGGCATCGTCACCGGCGTCTATTACTGGCGCGCGCGCACCGAGGAGCGGCATCTGTCCGCCGATCCCGCCTATCGCGACTATGCCGCCTGGATGGAGCGCAACGCGCCGCTGCCGCGGCTGCTCGCCAGGCTCGTCCGCAGACCCTCTCCGCAGCCGCTGCCGGCCGAATAACCGCCGCCGTCGCCAGTTGCCGAGCGGCCATGTCGTTCGCTGGACCGGCCGCCTCAGCCGACGCCGCATTGCCGCCCCCGGGCGCTAGTCGCGGCGGCGGAAGGCGGCGTTGGCGCGGCGGGCGTCCTCGGGGCTGACGCCGTGGATGCGCAGCTGGACCAGCTCGTCGACGTCGAGCCGCCGGTAGCCGGCCTCGGCCATCGCGCGGATGAAGGCGGGGGAGACGCCGTGGATCGCCAGCTGGGTGAGCTGGTTCCCGGTCAGCCTGGTATAGCCGAGCGCGGCCATCTCCCGCACCAAATCGGGCGAGACGCCGTGGATGCGCAGCGCGGTCAGCTCGTCCGGGCTGAGGCGGGTATAGCCGAGCGCCGCCAGCTCGCGCACATAGGCAGCGGTGACGCCGTGGATGCGCAGGCTCACCAGCTGGTCGGGCGACGGGCGCGCGAAGCCGAGCGAAGCCAGCTCGGCGATATAATCGGCGGTGACGCCGTGGATGCGCATCTCGACCAGCTTGGCGACCGTGCCGACGCGGTAGCCCGCCCGATCGAGCGCGCGCAGATAGTCGTAGCCGGCGCCGTGGATGCCGACGCCGACCAGCTGCTCGATGCTCGGCCTGGCATAATTCTGGCGGTCGAGCTCGGCGACCGTCGCGCGGTCGACGTCGTGCAGGGCGAGCTGGAACTGCTCGTGCGCGCTCGGCCGGCCGAAGCCGCGGCGGGCGAGCTCGGCCGCGAAGCCGGCATCGCCCGCGAAGCGGCACTCGCCGGTGCCGCGCCGCGCCCGGACGATCCCCTCGCAGTCGAGCGTGCCGGCGTCGCGGACGATGCGGAAGGCGGCCGGGCCGTTGCCCGCCAGCCGGGCTTCGGTCAGGCCCTGCAGCTCGGCGAGCGCGATCGGGCCCGAATTGTTGCCGCGGCTCCGCCCCGAGCGGTAGGTGATGCCGAGCTGGACCGTGCCCGGCCGCTCGCTTTCCGGCGAGATCGTCCAGCCGATCGGGAAGGGCGAAGCCGCCGGCGCCGCCGGCGCGCTCTGCAGCAGCACGGCGGCGGCGATCGCGGCGAGAGTGCGAACAAGCATCGGTCCAGGCCTCTTCAGAGTTCGCCGTGGATGGCGAGATTGATGAGCTGGTCGGGCGACGGGCGCGTGCCCGAGGCCGATGCCGCGCGCCGCGCGCCCGCCGCGCTGACGCCGTGGATGCGCATGCTGATCAGCTGCTCGGCGCTGAGCGACGGATAGCCCGAAGCCGCCATCGCGCGGACGTAGCCGGCCGAGACGCCGTGGATGCGCATCTTGATCATCTGGTCGGGCGTGAAATGCCGGTATTGCGGTCCGAGCGCGGCCATCTCCTCGACATAGGCGCCGCTGACGCCGTGGACGCGCATCTGCACCAATGTCTCGACGTCGAGCAGCGGCGCGGGCTGTGCGGCGGCCGCCGGCGGCGCCGCCGCGGTCGCCTGGAGCGCCGCCGGCATCGGCGCCGCCGGGCCCTCAGGGC
>DASZDE010000077.1:0-9691 GCA_035942355.1 Allosphingosinicella sp.
GGGAGGCGGAGCAGGACAGGTGCTTCCGCCACAGCGCCCGCTGCTTGTCCGACTCGGCATAGGAGGAGGTTTTCGTGCCGTGGTAGACGGCCAGGCCCTTGTCGATCCATGTCGGAAGCGCCGTGAGCAAGGCGACGGCAACCGTCGGATAGAGCATGAACCATTGCCACCACTGCCGCGGCTTCTCCCCGGCTTCCGGCTTTTTTCTCTTGAGAGGCATAGGCTTCGTCCCCCCGTGGCGACTCACTGAAGCGGGGACGCATTATACATCAACACTCGGGGCTGTCGAATTCGCTAACTGATCCAAAACGGTGCTGTGCCGCGCGGCACTTCGCCGGGGCGGCGATCAGGAACGAGGATGGGGGCGGCTGGCGCGGCGTCGGGCTCGACCGGCCGCTCAGGCTGAGGCGGAATGCGAAATGGGGGCTGGTGTCGCCACCAGCCCCCACTGTCCTCGGTCAGATCGCTGCCCTGCCTGGGTTCGGCAGGGGCGCTCCGGCCTCGGCAGGGTCCCCGCCGGAGCTCTCGCTCCGGTGGGTCGCCTTTTTGCACAGCTTCGTCCCTAAGGATTCCGCTCTGCCGGGTCCCTTCGAACCGCCGCCGCGCACCTGCTTGGAGCCGTGCGCCTCGCCGCTTGTCGGGTCGCCCGCCGCTGCTGTGAGGCCACGTCCCTCTCGGGAAGAACACCTCCGGCACCGGCTGTGGCTTCAAGCTTTCGTCCGTTTCCGTCCGTCCGTTTCGGCCACGCACTGAAGCTGTCACGGCTTGCCGAGTCGCGCCAGCGGAATCGGCCTGTGGATAAATAGGAAAACGGGGATAGATTCAGCTCCCCTTCTTGCGGCCTCCCCGGCCGCCCTTCTTGCCGCCGCCCGAGCCGCCGGCGAGCTCATCGAGAATGCCTTGGCCGATCGCGTTCGCCGCCGCCTTGAGCGCGGCCCTGGCCTTGTTCATGACCCGAGCCGTGCCGGCGGCGGCCTCGCCCGCCTCGTCGCCGATGGATCTGGCGGCCGCGCGGACGTCCTTGCTCTCGCGAAGCGCCGCGGCCGCCGCCAGCAGCGCCGCGGCGACCAGGTCGCCCACCACCGGATGATCGATGATTCTCGCCGCGCCCGCGCCGGCCCTGCGCAGCTCCTTGGGGACCTTGACCCCCGCTATCTCCTTGGGAAGCTTTCCCTTGTTCGCCTTCTTCGCCATTTCTTCCGCTCCTATTCCACCGCGATCTCGCCCGACATGCCAAGCAGCCTATAGAGGAAATTGCTGCTCCGCACCCGGTAGCGGCCGGGAGCAGGCACGAGCAGCAGCTCGCGCGTCTCGCCGGGGCCGACGGTGACGCGGCCGCCGGCCACCGCCTGCCGGTCGCGCGTGCGCAGCCGGGCGGCGGCGAAGAAGCGCGGCGCCGCAAGATTGTGCCGCTGGCCGCTCTGGTTGATCAGGCGGAGCCGCACCGGCTTGCCGGGTGTCAGCCGTATCGGCGAGGGGGCGATGCCGTAGCTCGACACGATCACCTCATATTCGCGCGCCTGCCGCCACTCCTGCGCGGCGGCGGGGGCGGCGGCGACGGCGAGGCCGATCAGCAGGGTCAGGCGGCGCATCGGCGGCTCCTCCTCGTCTTGGCCGGCAGCATAGGGCGGGAAGCCGGGCAGGCGCTAGCGGCTTGCAACGACAATCTCGGTCCGCAGCGAATTGGCGATGAAGCATTTCTCGTGCGCCTCGCGATGGAGCCGGTCGAGCTCTTCGGGGCTCGGGCGGCGGCCGGTGAACTCGATTGCGGGGCGGAGCGTGATCCTGCTCACCGCCATGCGGCCGCGGTCGTCCTTGCCCATGGTCCCGCCGGCTTCGTCCCGGTAGCTGGCGACGTCGAAGCCCGCGGCCTGGGCAAGCGCCAGGAACCACAGCATGTGGCAGGCCGAGGCCGAGGCGACCAAGGCCTCTTCCGGATCGACGCCGGCCGGATCCGACATGGGCAGCGGCACGATGTGGGGTGAGGAGGAGCCGCGGACGACCGCGCCGCCGTCGAAGCGCCATTCGTGGCCGCGGCTGTAGCGGTTCGAGGTGAATTCCCCATCTGAGGTCCAGCTTATCGTCGCTCTGTGCTCGGCCATGGACCCCTCAAAGGCTCTCCAGAAGGTCGGCCGCGAATTGCGATAAGGTGTCGTCGCGCGCGCCCATCACGATGATCCGGTCGCCCGACCCGGCGAGCCCGGTGAGGCGGGCGCCGCAGGCGGCGCGGTCGGGAATATGTTCGGCTTTCCGCCCCGCCGCCCGCACCCCGGCAACGATGTCGCCGCTGCCGACGCTCCGTTCCACCGTGCCGCCGAAATATGCTGGATCGGAAAGGACAAGGTGATCGTCCGGCTGCAAGTGATCGGCGAAGCATTCGATCAGCTCGTCCTTCATCATCCGCAAAGGGCCGTAGCCGTGGGGCTGGAAGAACACGAGCAGGCGGCCCTGAAGAAAGGTGCGGGCGGCTTGGAGCGTAGCGGCTATCTTGTCGGGATTGTGCCCGAAGTCGTCAATCACTGTGATATCCCGCCGTTCGCCAATCACTTCGAAGCGGCGGCGCAGTCCGGCGAAGGACATCAGAGCCTCGATACAGTCTGCCAGCGGCACTCCGATGGCGGTGCATGCGGCAATGGCAGCGAGGGCATTTTGCCCATTGTGGGCGCCCCATATCGGCAAATAGGCCATGCGCGTTTCCTGGCTGCGCGTCTCGGTGACGGAAAACCTTATGTTGCCTCCGCCGTCGTCGACACCCAGGCTGTACAGGTCTGCCGACGGGTGACGAACGGAAAAGGTCCTCAACCGCTCCGGGGGCAACGTGGCGGCCAGAAGTCGGGTTTCATCATCATCGAGGTTCAGGACCACCGTCTTCGCCTTGCCCGCAAAGTCCCGGAATAGGTGGCGAAGCTCCTCGAGCGATTTGTGGTCCAAGGTAATGTTGTTGAGCACGGCCACGCCGGGTTCGTAGAGCGCGATCGATCCGTCGCTTTCGTCGACCTCGCTGACGAAGACATCCCCTCGGCCGACCAGCGCGCTTGCGAACGGTGTTTCGGTCGTCACGAAATTCTTCATAACGGCCCCGTTCATCACGGTCGGAACGCGGCCCGAGCGATGGAGGATCCAGCCAATCATCCCGGTGGTGGTCGATTTGCCGCTGGTGCCGCCGACTGCAATGCCAGTCGCCGCCTCGTTGAACAGGCGGGCGAGGAGCTCGGGGCGGCTGACCTGCTCCGCGCCGAGGCGGCGTGCGGCTTGGACGTCGGGCACCGTCTGCTCGACCGCCGTCGAGGTGACGAGCAACTGGCGGGCGCTGGTGACGCCGCTGCCGTCCTGCGGGAACAGACGGATGCCCTGCGCCTCGAGGAAGGCGAACTTGTCCGTGATCCGGCCCTGGTCGAGCGAGCGGTCGGAGCCCGCCACCTCGGCGCCCTGGGCGCGGACGATGCAGGCGAGGGGAAGCATGCCGCTGCCGCCGATTCCGCAGAAGAAATAGGGTTTGGAATGATCCATCGGCTCGCCCTATTGGCAAGCGGCGGCCATTTCAAAGGCTAAGGAGAGGGCATGCGAATTGGAGTGGTCGCGCCGAGCACGCCGATCGAACCCGAAGTCGCGGACGCGGTGCTGGCGCTCGCGGCGGAGCGGTTTCCGGACAGCGAGCTGGCGTTCCACCCGCAATGCTTCCGCGTCCACAACCACTTCGCCGGTACCGACGCCGAGCGCGCCGAGGCCTTCCTCGAGGTCGCCAACGATGCTTCCTTCCACGCCCTGTGGTTCGCGCGCGGCGGCTACGGTTCGTGCCGCATCGCCGAGGAGGTACTGGCTGGGCTCGGCCCCGCCGCCCGCGCCAAGGCTTATCTCGGCTACAGCGATGCCGGCTACGTGCTGGCTGGCCTCTACGGCGCCGGCTTCGGGCAGGTGGCGCACGGGCCGATGCCCCGCGATGTCCGCCGGCCTGGCGGCGGGGCGGCCGTGGCCCGCGCGCTCGGCTGGCTCACGGGCCGCCACGCCGATGCGCTCGAGCCGGGCCTCGGCGAGGCTCCGAACGCGGCCTTCAACGTCACCGTGCTGAGTCAGCTGCTGGGGACTCCGCTTGAGCCCGATTTGGCCGGCCACGTTCTGCTGCTCGAGGAGGTCTCCGAATATATGTACCGGATCGACCGCTCGATGTTCCACATCACCGGCGCGCTGCCGACGCTCGCCGGCATCAGGCTCGGCCGCTGCACCGACATACCCGATAATGACCGGGACTTCGGCGAGACCGAGGAAGAGGTGGTGCGGCACTGGTGCGCCCAGACCGGCATCCCCTATCTCGGCCGGGCCGATATCGGCCATGATTCGGACAATAAGGTGGTCCCGTTCGGATGAGTCATTTGCGCATGCGGCGAACCGCGCCCGAGGCCATTGCAATGCCCGCCGGTTTGCGCTCTATCAGGAGAAATTCACAGGAGGGCCGAATGTTGGATCCAAAGAAAAGTGCAAAGAGGTCGGGCGGATCGGACGGGCTGCAGCGGCCGCTGAAGCCGTCGAACGAGCTTGCCGCGATCACCGGGTCGGGCAACATCGCGCGCAGCGACGTGGTCAGCAAGATGTGGGAATATATCAAGAAGAACAATCTCCAGAACCCTCAGAACAAGCGCGAGATCATGGCCGACGACAAGCTCCGGCCGATCTTCGGCGGCCAGGACAAGGTCAGCATGTTCGAGATGAACAAGCACCTGTCGAAGCATCTCAGCCAGCCCTGAGCCGGGCCCGCCGACGCTGTCGGCCGAAAGGCGAGTCGCCGGCGCGGCTCGCCTTTTTCTTTTGCCCCGGCGGGGCTCTCGACCGTCGGCACATCGACTAGCGGCAACCCCGCCAGCCCAGCGCGCCGCGCTCCGCCTGGTCGAGGTGGAGATGGTCGTGGTGGGCGGCGTTGTAATCGGGGCTGAGGACGGTGGCGAAGAGCTCGCAGGCGCCGTCGCGCACCTCGCGCAGGAAAGCGCCCTTCCTCCCTTGGTCGTCCCAATCGGCGGCGACGGTGATGCGGGTGCCGTCGGCGAGGCGGAAGCCGGCGATGTCGACCGCATTGGCGGTCGCGTGCTCGCTCCACCCGCCTTCGGCCCGGCCGTAGAGGCGCCGGCAGCTGTAGCTTCCGAAATGGTCGACGGCGGCGACCTTGGCGCCGAAATGCTCGAGCGCGGCGGGCTGGACCACGTGCCACTCCCAGAGCGCGAGCGCGGCGGCGACCGGGCAGCTCGTGCCCAGGTCCGCCGGCCGGTAGCGCAGCGTGGCCGCGCCGCCGGCAGCGAAGCGGACCGCATCGTCATAGCCGCATTCCTCGGCGCCGGAGCGCGGCGGGAGCTTATGGAACGCAATTCCGGCCCGGCGCAGCAGCGCCCGGCATTGGCCGGCATCGCCGCGCAGCGCGGCCAGCTTGTGGCCGGTAAAGGCTCCCACCGGCCGGGCGAGATCGAGCTTCGTCCACGGCAGATCTTCGGGGTGGTTGCGGGCATAGCCGTAGAGCAGCAGCCCGGCGAAGCCGAGCAAGACGAGCCACAATAGGGCTTTGAGACCGGCGAGCACGCGCATCGGCGGTTGGACGCGCGGCCGTGCCCGGAGTTGCACCGTTCAGGCGCGGCGCGCGGTCTCGAGCCGTTCGGCGGTGACCGGATAGCCTGCCTCATCGGGGATGCACAGCCAGTCCTGGCCGCCGCGCCGCTCGATCCACGGGACGATCGTGCGCACCGGGTAGCGGCGGGCATCGGCTCGTGCCTCCTCGACCGAGGCGAAGCGGGCGAGCCGTTCGAGGTTGCGGCGGGTGGGAAAGATGATTCGCGCCCGACCGGCATCGGCTTCGCCGAGGATCGCGGCGGCCGGTGCCCAGAACAGGCGCACGGCTTCGGCCTCGGCCACGGTGGCGTCCTGCCCGGCGCCGGAAGCTTCGGCGAGGAAGAAGAGGGTGTCGAAGCGGCGCGTTTCGCGGAAGGTCGGGCACCAGCGCGCGAACGGGGTCAGCGCGCCGAGATCGAGGCTTAGGCCGAAGCCGTCGAGCAGAGCGGAGAAGGGGGTGCCTTCCTCGAGCTCCTGGCGAATCTGGCTGACGATCGCCGGGGCGGGGGCAGGCGTGACGGCGGGCGCGACTCCGGTCTCCTCCAGCGTTTCGCGGATGGCCGCGATCCGCGCCGCCGCATGCTCGATGCCCGGGCCGGCACGGTCGGCGAGCGCCTCGTCGTCGGGGTCGATCCGGCCGCCGGGGAAGACCAGCGCTCCCGCCGCGAACGCCATGGTCTGCGAGCGCTCGATCATCAGCAGCTCGGGCGCTCCCGCGCCGCCGCGCATCAGGATCAGCGTCGCCGCCGGGATCGGATCGGGGAGATCGGTCATCGCGTCCGTCCCTACCGGCGCGGCGTTCTGAGGCAAGCCGCGCGAACGCTTCGACCGGCACCATATTCGCTGTTTCCCCCCAAACAATTTCCGATATAGGTAACCCGGATTTGTTGGTGAGTTCCCGCGTTCCGGGTCGATCCGCCTTTGGGTCTTCCCCGGTCCGGGCTGTCGCCGCGGTAGGGGAAAGATATGGCCGTTGCGGTTGCGATAGCTCTGCTGGTGCTGGCCTCGATCGCCTTCCATATCCTGAGCCCCTGGTGGTTGACTCCGATCGCCTCCAACTGGGGAGCGATCGACACCGCCCTGATCATCACCCTCTACATTTGCGCGGTCGCCTTCGTCGGCCTCAACCTGTTCCTGGCGCTGGCCATCCTGAGATACCGCAACCGGCCTGGGCACAAGGCCCATTACGAGCCCGAAAATGCCAGCCTCGAGAAGCGGCTCACCTTCTGGACCGGCATCGGCATCGCCGGCATGCTCGCGCCGGGGCTGATCGCTTGGAACCAATATGTGACCGTCCCCGACGATGCGACGGTGATCGAGGCGACCGGCCAGCAGTGGCAATGGGCGTTCCGCTTCCCGGGGCCGGACGGCGTGCTCGGAACCGCCGCGGTGGCGCACATGTCCTCGGACAACATGTTCGGCCTCAACCCGCGCGATCCGCACGGGCGCGACGACATATTGATCGAGACCAACGAGCTCCACATGCCGATCGGCAAGCCGGTCAAGATGGTGCTGAGGTCAAAAGATGTGCTGCACGATTTCTACGTGCCGCAGTTCCGCGCCAAGATGGACCTGGTGCCCGGCATCGTCACCTATTTCTGGATGACTCCGACCCGGACCGGAACCTACGAGATATTGTGCGCCGAATTGTGCGGCGTCGGCCATCACGAGATGCGCGGCACGGTGGTGGTCGAGGAGCAGGCGGCGTTCGACCGCTGGCTTGGCGAGCAAATGACCTTTGGCCAGGTGCTGGCCCAGAATCAAGCCGCCGCGGGCACGCAGCTCGCCAGCGCGGACGCGCAACCGGTGATTGGGGGACGCTGAATGGCGACTGTTACGCATCCGACTCTTGCCGACGACCTCACCCCGCTCCACCACCCCAAGACCTGGATCGGGAAATATGTGTGGAGCCAGGACCACAAGGTCATCGCCATCCAATATTCGGTGACGGCGATTGCGATCGGGCTCGTCGCGCTGGTGCTGTCCGTGCTGATGCGGCTCCAGCTCGGGTTTCCCGACACGTTCGCGTTCATCCAGCCGGAAAACTATCTCCAATATGTGACCATGCACGGCATGATCATGGTGGTCTATCTGCTGACCGCTTTGCTGCTCGGCGGGTTCGGCAATTATCTGATCCCGCTGATGGTGGGCGCGCGCGACATGGTGTTTCCCTATGTCAACATGCTGAGCTACTGGGTGTATCTGCTCGCGGTGCTGGTCCTGGCCGCAAGCTTCTTCGTGCCCGGCGGGCCGACCGGCGCGGGCTGGACGCTCTACCCGCCGCAAACCATCCTCGAGGGGACACCGGGCGACGATTACGGCATCATCCTGATGCTGGTGTCGCTCGCCCTGTTCATCGTCGGCTTCACCATGGGCGGCCTCAATTATGTGGTGACGGTGCTGCAGGCGCGCGCCAAGGGCATGACCCTGATGCGCATGCCCTGTTCGGTGTGGGGCATCTTCGTCGCCGCGATCATGGCCCTGCTCGCCTTTCCGGCGCTGTTCGTGGCCTGCATCATGATGCTGCTCGACCGCATCGCCGGGACCAGCTTCTTCATGCCGGCGATCCTGTCGATGGGAAAGGATCTCGGCTATGAAGGCGGCTCGCCGATCCTGTTCCAGCATCTGTTCTGGTTCTTCGGCCACCCTGAGGTCTATATCGTCGCCTTGCCTGCCTTCGGCATCGTGTCGGACCTCATCTCGGTCCACGCCCGCAAGAACATCTTCGGCTACCGGATGATGGTTTGGGCGATCGTGATCATCGGGGCGCTCAGCTTCTTCGTCTGGGCTCATCACATGTACGTATCGGGCATGAACCCCTATTTCGGCTTCTTCTTCGCGACCTCGACCCTGATCATCGCCATCCCGCCCGCCATCAAGGTCTACAATTGGCTGCTGACCCTGTGGCGCGGCGACATCCACCTGCGCGTGCCGATGCTCTTCGCGATCGCCTTCCTGTTCACCTTCATCCACGGCGGCCTCACCGGGCTCTTCCTGGGCAATGTCAGCGTCGACGTTCCGCTCAGCGACACCTTCTTCGTCGTCGGCCATTTCCACATGGTGATGGGCGTGTCGCCGATCATCGTGATCTTCGGGGCGATCTACCACTGGTTTCCGCTGATCACGGGACGGATGTACAGCGAGGCGCTCGGCAAGCTCCACTTCTGGATCACCTTCATCGGCGTCTACGCCATCTACCTCCCGATGCACTATCTCGGCTTCTTAGGGGTCCCGCGCCGCTATTATGCGCTCGGCGACACCGCCTTCATCCCGGACTCGGCGCATCTCGCCAACCAGGCGATCACGGTGGCGGCGCTGATCGTGTTCGCGGCCCAGGCCTTGTTCTTCGTCAACATGATCTGGAGCTATTTCCGCGGACCGAAGGCCGGGCACAATCCGTGGGGCGCCGCCTCGCTCGAGTGGCAGACGCCGGACGTGCCGCCCGCTCACGGCAATTGGGGGCCGGCGCTGCCCGTCGTCCACCGCTGGGCCTATGATTATAGCGTGCCCGGCGCGCCGCGCGACTTCATCGCCCAGAACGAGCCGCACGATCCGGCGCTGAAGCACCACCCGACATGAGCCTCTATTCGCGTCTTACCGAGAAAAGCTGGGAGAGGACGGCCGGGGAGGTCGCCGATCCGGCCAGCTACCGGCCCGCGGCGGCGCGGGTGGCGGTGATCGTCTATTTCGGAATCGCCACCGTCCTGTTCGGGCTGGTCTCCTCGGCCTATCTGATGCGGATGGGCATGTCGGGCATGGGCCACGGCGCGGCCGGCGACTGGCGGCCGATGCCCGAGCCGCCGCTGATGTGGATCAACACCGTCGTGCTGCTGCTCAGCAGCCTTGCCTGGGAAGGCGCGCGCTCGGGGGTCCGGCGCGGCCCGATCGGACGCCTCCGGCCGATGCTGATCGCCGCCGGCGCGCTCGGGCTGCTGTTCCTCGCCGGCCAGTTGCTGCTGTGGCGCGAGTTCGCCGGGGCCGGCTATTACCTCTACACCAACCCCGCCAACGCCTTTTTCTACCTGATCACGGCGCTGCACGGCGCCCATCTGGTCGGCGGCCTCTATTTCTGGGCGCGGACGATGGTGTGGTCGCGGGGAGG
>DASZDE010000078.1:0-17773 GCA_035942355.1 Allosphingosinicella sp.
GCTCCGGCATCGGCCTCACTCTCACTCGCCAGATCGCACTTGCGCATGGCGGGCGCATGGAAGCGCTCAACCAGCCCGGCGGCGGCGTGCTGTTCAGAATGACCCTTCCTATCAAGATGTAGATTGGCGCTCCAAAGAATGGCGCAGCATGCAGCTGCCCGCCCCGGGGCAGCCCGGCACCCGCTCTCAATTTCGTGTCCGCGCCGATCGGCCATGGAATCACCGAACCTCGTCAACTGGGAGTTCGTCGAAGCCGATCTCGACGGACGGGGCATCGAGCGCGCCGACCAGCCTCTTTGACGCGCCGGCGCGGTTGCACGCATGCTGTCGTCGCCCGAGGCCCCGGTGGGTGAACTAGGCCGGCGCAGCCTCAGGCAGCGGCTTCAGGTGGCGCACCACCGTCCAGAAGGTGTCGCACCAGGCGGCTACCACGTCACGCGGAACGCTCGGCCCGAGCTCGTCCCTGAGGATCGGCACCAGCGCATCGCCGAACCGTGAATAATGGCGGCCATCGATACCGAGCGCCTCGTGCTCGTCCAGGATGCCGCCGCCTACGGTAAGCTGCCCGGTTTCGACGAGGCCACGCACTTGATCGATCAGAAGCTGGACGAGCAGCATTGCCGCCATCTCGGACTGACCGAACGCCTCCTGCTTGGCGACGGCGCCGCGCAGATGCAGCTCCATTCGAGCGATGATCCGGTCCTTGTGGTGCTGAACTAGGGGGAGCGAGCGGGCAAGCAACTCCCGAGCATGATCGCTGACTGAGGGGGACATGACGAACTCCCGGCGTGCCGCCCGCGGGAGCGGCCGCCTCTTTCGACGGGAATGGAGGATGATCCGGTCTTCAGCCGCGCCGCGTGCTTCCTACAGGAAGCAGCCTTGCCGGCTTCACGCGAAGCGGCAGCTTAGGCGGATCGTGAAGAACCCCTCGCGAGCGGCCGCCAGGAGCGGGCGCGCTCCGAGGGCTGAGGTCGCGACATGAGGCTGCTCCCATGCAGCCGGAACCGTTCGAAATGGGCGAAGCGACGCATGAGCGAACTCTAGTCCGCGCCCCTGCCAATGCAAGCTTCGGCGCCGGCGTCCGCTGGAGGCTCGTGCGCTTCGGGAAACCGTCCGCAGAAGCGCCGCACGACCGCTTCGGTGATCGCTTCGCAGTCGGCACCGGCGAAGGGAAAGGCTCCGGAGAGGACGGTCTTGAGCTCCGGCGCGAGCGCCTCCTGGAGGCGGCGCCGAGCCCTCAACGTGCGGGTCTTGACCGTGGCGGGCACGATGCCGAGCGAGTCGGCGGTCTCCTCGACGCTGAGGCCCTCGATCTCGCGCAGGACGAAGACCAGCCTGAAATCGGACGGCAGATCGGCGATGGCCTGTTCGAGCCGCGTCCGGATCTGGCTTCGCATGAGCTCGCCCTCGGGCGAGGTGCCGCTGGTGGAACCGCGCATAAGCTTTTCCCGATAGTCCTCGAGGACGGTGACCGAATTCTGGTCGAGATGACGGCGACGGCGGGTCGCCGCACGCTTGCGGCCGAGCGCTTCGTTGATGACGATACGCGTCAGCCAGGTCGAAAGGGAGGCGCGCGCCTCGAAGGTCCCGATCGCGCTGAAGGCGCGCAGATACGCGCTCTGCACCGAATCCTCCGCCTCCGCCCTACTCTTCAGGATGCTCCAGGCGGCGCGGAACAGGCGCTGGTTGTTGCGCCGCGTGACGAGCCGCACGGCCTCGGGGTCCCTCACGGCGACAAGCTGCGCGAGCGCTCCGTCATCGAGGGATCCATAGTCCGGCTTTTCCTGCGCGATCATGATATCTGCTCCTATGAAGTTCCCTTGCGCCGTTCCCGCCACCGGCACGAGTCTTAACGCCGGTCGCACATGCGGACGGAGTCCATCAGCTCGCGCCGCAGCTCGGCACAGTTTCTGAAATCGCCCAGCCAGCATTTCGTCACCATCGACACGCCCGGCTGGTTGACGCCGCGCGACGTCATGCAGCCGTGGCTGGCCTCGATGATCACCGCGACGCCCTTGGGCTTCAGCACCTCGTCGAGGGTCCGCGCGATCTGGTTGGTGAGCCGCTCCTGCAGCTGCAGGCGACGTGCATAAGCGTCGACGAGCCGCGCCAGCTTCGATATTCCAACGACCCGCCCATCGGGCCGATAGGCGACGTGAGCACGACCGACGATCGGCGCGAGATGATGCTCGCAGGTCGAGACGAGCGGGATCGAGCGCAGCAGCACCGTCTCCTGATAATCCTCCGCCTCGGTGAAAACGCGCTCCAGCAGGCTCCTCGGGTCGACGCCGTAGCCCGAGAACCATTCGGCATAGGCCCGCGCCACCCGCGCCGGCGTGTCCCGCAGTCCCTCGCGCGACGGATCGTCGCCGGCCGCGGCGATGAGCGTCCGAACCGCCCGCTCGACCTCGAAGGACCCGGGTCGCCGCGACGGCGGGTTGAGCGGCCGGTGCCCCTCCATGTCCGCGGCCGGGGCCGGGCATTCACAAAAGTCCACGCGCACCCTCCCTCGACATAGATGCTTGTTTGATGTCAGGCGGCGGCGAAGGTTCCCGCGATGGGCTCGGGCGCGGCCGTAAAGGTCTTAGCGGCGCTTTCGAGCCGGCGCTCGTCCTCGAGATTCTCCAGGTCGCGCCCGACGGAAGCGGAGGCGCGGAGCTCGCCCTGCTCGTAGTAGCGGGCCGTAAAATCGCCGCCCCCGACATCTCCGTCGATACGGATGTCGTCCCAGCATGGCGAGTGCCCGACATAGCGCAGAGCGACGCCATATTGCTCGGTCCAGAAGAAGGGCACAGCCCTGAAGGGAGTCGCGCGGCCGAGCATGTTCGCCGCGGCGACCTGCCCCTGGCGCTGCGCGGTGACCCAATGCTCGATGCGCACGGGCCGCCCCGAAACCGGATCGGGATAGGCGGCGATGTCGCCGGCCGCGTAGATGCCGGGAATGTCGGTCTGGAGGCGGGAATCGACGAGGACGCCGTCGCCGACGCCGATATGGGCCGATGCGGCGAGCGCCGTGCGGGGACGCACCCCGACACCAAGGATCAGGAATTCGGCGTCGAGCGCATCACCGTTGTCGAGTCGAAGCGCACGGCCGTCGAACTCGCTCCCGGTGCGGCCGAGATGGAAGCGGACGCCATGCTCCTCGTGCAGCCTCTGGAGGAACAGGCCGAGCTCGCTGCCGAAGAGGCGGTCGAACGGGACCGTCTCGATCGACAAGACATGAACCTCGACGTGCCGCGTCCGAAGCGCCGCCGCCGCCTCGAGGCCGATGAAGCTGGACCCGACGATGACGGCTCTCGCGCCAGGCGTCGCCCGGGCGACGATCGCGCGAGCGTCGGCGAGCGATCGCAGGGTGTGGACGTTGTCGCGGTCGAAGCCGGGAGCGGCGAGCCTCACCGGCTCGGACCCGGTGGCGAGCAGCAGCCGATCGTAGCGGAACGCCTCGCCGTCGCGAGCGACGGCCGTTCGGTTGGCGACGTCGATGGCGACGATCTCGGTCCCGAGCCGCAGATCGATCGCCGCCTTCCGATAATAGCCGTCGCCGCGCAACGGGATCCAATCCACGGGCGCGGTTCCGGCGAGATAGTCCTTCGAGAGATTGGGACGGTCACAGGGCGGATCGGCATCGGCGCTGACCAACGTAAGGCTCCCTGAATAGCCGAGCCGGCGGAGCTCGTCGGCGCAGGCGAAGGCGGCCCCGCCGCCGCCCACGATGACGACAGAACGCACGTCCTCGGCCGGCGCGGCCGGCGCCGACGGCGCGGCGTCGAGCTCTTTCTCGCGAACGAAGAGGAGCGGGCCGTCGACCTCCACCCGCCAGCGCGGCAAGCCCTCGAACGCGGGGGCGCGAAGCGCGGCGCCGGTCCTCAGGCTGAAGCAGGCATGATGGAGCGGGCAGCGGACGGTCTCGCCTTCCACAAGGCCGCGCGCGAGCGGCGCGCCGTAGTGGGTGCAGGCGCCGCCCACCGCGTACAGCTCACCGCCGAAGCGGGAAAGCAAGACGGGCTCGTCGCCGACCCGGCCCGCGAGCATTCCGTGGCTCGGGATCTCGGACAATCCTACGCCCTGCGAGAAGTCCGGCCCCGATGCTGCAGCCATTCCGCCCATCTCCGTCTCCATTCCGTCCGTAGTCTTGGATGCGCGGCCGGTCGGCAGGTTCCCCGCACCCTACGGCAAAGGGGGGCCTCATGCGGCGCCGCGTCGGGAACCTCCCCTGACCCGCGGCATCCAAGGCGCGTGACCCCGAGCCGGGCACGTCAGAACGAAGGAAGGTCGATGGTGAAGAGATTCGCAGTGCTTGCGGGAGCCACCCTGCTGGCGTTCGCCGCCCCCGGTCAGGCGCATCAGACGGCGATCAACGACGCGCAGATCGCCCATATCGCCTATACGGCCGGGCAACTCGATGTCGAGGCCGCTCGGCAGGCTCTGCAGCGGTCGCGAAATTCCGAGGTGCGCGCCTTCGCCAAGACGATGGCGCGCGACCATCAGGCGGTGAACCAGCAGGCGCTAGCGCTGCTGCAGCGTCTCGGCGTCACCCCGCAGGAGCATGCTACCAGCGCGGCGCTGACGAGCCAGGCGGCGGCGGAACGACAGCGCCTCGCCACGCTCGAGGGGGTAGCGTTCGATCGGGCCTATGCTGAGCGCGAGGCGGCCTTCCACGCCGCCGTGAACGGGGCGCTTCGCTCCACCCTCATACCCTCCGCCCAAAATGCCGAGCTGAAGTCGCTGCTGGAGGCGGGCCTGGCGCTGTTCAGCGCCCACCAGGAGCATGCCGAGGCGCTGGCGCGGCAGCTGCGCTGACGGATGCATAAGATGCGCAAGCTCCTGATCGCGGCGGCGCTGCTGCTGCCGCCGCTGGTACCGCTCGCTTCTGCATCAGAGGCGGGAGCGGCCCAGCCGCGAATCCATACCGTCGTCATGGCCAACATGCGGTTCGGCCCGATCCCCGCCGGCATCAAGGCCGGAGACGTCATCGTCTGGGTCAATCGCGACGTGGTGCCCCATACGGCAACGTCGCGCGAAGGCGGCTTCGACGTGGATCTGCCGGCGAGACAGAGCCGCCGGATGACGGTGACCCGAGCCGGGACGTTTGCCTTCTTCTGTCGCTACCATCCGGGCATGCGGGGGACGCTCACCGCGGGTCGATAGCTTGCCCGAGGCGCGGTGCCGCCCCCCACCCACCGCGCCTTCCCCTCCACCCGAACCTCCCGGGTGGAGGGGCTCCCTCGTACCAAGTCTTTTTTCCCCGCGGAAAAAATCCGGGAACCTGCGGGAGTCGCCGGCATCAAAAGGGGCACCGGCGAGGACGATCGTCCGAAAGCGGCAGGGGCGGGGACAACGGAGATGGCCATGAACCCGACCCATACCCCCTACGAACCCGACAATCCGCGCCCGGACGTGCTGATCACCCGCCGGCGGGTCGTGGAGATTGCGGGAGTGACGCTCGTCGGGACCGCGCTGCTCGGCACCGCCGGCTGCGCCGGCCTGACTCCCTCGCCTTTCCCCCGTGTCGAGACCGGGCCGCTGCGGCCAGAAGCGGCCGCCGGCGCGCAGATCGGGAGCCTCAACGGCGGAATGAAGCCGATCTACGTGACCCGGCCAGGGAGCACGGATCCGGTCGAGCATTCGGTTGCCGACACGCTCTTCTGGGGCGAGCAGATGATGGAGCATGCGATGTTCTTCGTCATGCTCATGCCCGGACCGGAGCTTGCGCAGCCGCGCGGCCGGGCCGAGCAGCTCCAGCGCCAGTTCACCGACCATCTCGCCCGGCTGCGCCGCGGCCGGCTCAGCCGCGGCGATTATGTCGCCTTCAACAACTCGACGCTCGGCCTCACGCGGACTTTGATCGATTATAAGCGCGAGATGGAAGAAGCCCAAGACAGCGGCCGCATGCACAGTCTCGTCTGGCCGCTCTTCTTCAATCATACCCGAGGCGAAGCGGAGCGCTTCGCGCGCCGGCTCGAGCAGCTCAACGGCGGCGACACGTCTTACGCGCGGTCGGAGGTCGTTCCGTTCTGGTCCGACAAGATGGCCGAACATTCGGATTTCATCGCGCACCTGCTCGACCCCGAGGAGCGCGTGCTGATCGAAGCCTCGGAAGCGACCAGCGAACGGTTCCGCGCTCTCGAACGCAGCCCGGGCAGCGGCGGCGCCGAGGCAGCCGTCCAAGGGATCATCGACTTCAAGACCGCCGCCGGGCAGGGCATTCAGAGCGGTGCGATCGACAGCATCATCAATCCCGCTCTGGCCGACCATGTGAGGCGCGAGGCGATCCGCTTCCAGGACGAGTTGCGGCGAGCAGCCTGACAGGCGAGGTGGGCGGCCGCCTTTGCCGCCCGCCGGGGTTCGGAGACGTTCCCCTCCGGCACAACAGCGCCGCCCGAGGACCGGCAGGCCCGGCGGGGAACGTCTCTTCCAACGGCGGGTTCGGAGAATAGGAGGAACATCATGTCGCAGCCGACGAGCGAGCAAGTCTATTGGAACGCCACCGCGGCCGCTCCCGACTTTCCGCAGCTTTCCGGCGATCTGAACGTCGACGTCGCGATCATAGGCGGCGGCATCGTCGGCGTGACCGCGGCACGCCTGCTCAAGGACCGCGGCGTCAAGGTCGCCGTCCTCGAAGCGCGGCGGGTGGGGCGGGAGGTCACCGGCAAATCGACGGCCAAGGTGACGTCCCAGCACGGCCTCATCTACCAGACGCTGGAGCAGAAATTCGGCGAGCATGGCGCGCGGCTCTACGCCGACGCTCAGGAGGCCGGCGTTCGGAAGATCCACAGCCTGGCGGAGCAGCACGGGATCGACGCCGATATCGAGCCCAAGGCCGCCTACGTCTACACGCTCGACGAGAGCTACGTCTCCAAGATCGAAAAGGAGGCGGAGGTCGCGCAGCGGCTCGGGCTCCCGGCGAGCCTCACCCGTGAAACCGGCCTTCCCTTCGACGTCCTCGCCGCGATCCGATTCGACGACCAGGCCCAGTTCCACCCGACCAAATATGTCGCGGGTCTCGCGCAGACTATCCCGGGCGGCGGCTGCCACATCTTCGAGAACAGCCGCGCCATCGACTGGGAGCCCACCAAAGTGGTCACCCGAGAGGGGTCGGTGACGGCGCGACACGTGATCATGGCGACCCATCTGCCGCTGGGGCAGGTCGGCGGCTATTACACCCAGAACCATCCTTATGCCGAACCGGTCATCGCCGCTCCGCTCCGCACGGTGCCCCCCGGCATGTACAAGTCCGCCGAGCAGCCGAGCCATTCGATCCGCACTCACCGCCGCGGCAACGGGGATGTCTGGGGCATCGTCGCGGGCAGCGGGTTCAAGCCCGGCCATGGCGACGATCAGCGCCGCTATTTCGAGGACATAGAGCGCTGGTTGACCGAGAATTTCGACGCGGGCCCGGTGCAGCACCGCTGGGTGAACGAGGATTACAGCCCCGTCGACGATGCTCCCTATATAGGCTGGTCATCGTCCGTCGGAGACGCCTATCTCGTCGCGACGGGCTTCGCCGCCTGGGGGATCAGCAAAGGCACGGCGGCCGCGATGATTCTCGCCGATCTCGTCACCGGCAAGGACAATCCCTGGCTCGAGATCTTCGATGCGGCCCGGGTGAAGCCCATCGCCGGCGGGCCTCAGTTCGTGAAGGAGAATGTAAAGGTCGCGGCCGAACTGGTCGGCGGCTATCTCGCGGGCAAGCCCCGTTCGCTGGGCGAGCTCGCGCGCGGCGAGGGCGCGGTCCTCAAGATCGACGGCGAGAATGTCGCCGCCTTCCGGGATGAGACAGGGCAAGTCCACGCCGTCTCCGCCGTCTGCACGCACATGGGCTGCATCCTCGGCTGGAACGAGATCGATCGCACCTGGGACTGCCCCTGCCACGGCTCGCGCTTCGAGCTCGGCGGCGAGGTGATGCACGGGCCGGCCGTGAAGGCGCTCGAGAAGAAAAGCCTCTAGGAGGAGCATTCGACATGGCCGGCTCCACCGCTGCGGATCTGCTGATCGATTGTCTCCTGGAGTGGGACGTCGACACCGTGTTCGGTATTCCCGGCGACGGCATCAACGGGATCATGGAGGCGCTGCGCCAGCGCCGCGACCGCATCCGGTTCGTGCAGACCCGGCACGAGGAGGCCGCCGCGCTCGCAGCCGTCGGCTATGCCAAGTTCACCGGCCGCCTGGGCGTGTGCCTCGCCACGTCCGGACCAGGAGGGATCCACCTGCTCAACGGCCTCTACGACGCCAAGCTCGACGGCGCTCCGGTGCTCGCCGTCACCGGCCTCCAGTATCACGACCTCCTCTCCACAAAGACGCAGCAGGATGTCGAGCTCGACAAGCTCTTCATGGACGCTTGTGCCTACAGTGCGCGCATCATGGGCGCGTCGCACGTCGAAAGCGTTGTCGATCTCGCCTGCCGCACCGCGCTCTCCCGACGGCAGCCGACCCACATCACGATGCCGGTCGACCTCCAATCGCTGCCGGCGAAGAAGGACACTCTTTCGAAGGGAAACGTCGGCCACCACGTATCGAACCGGATGGCACCGCCGCGCCAGTGCGCGGACTCGGAAAGCCTCGAACTAGCGGCGGAACTGCTGAACAGCGGCAAAAGGGTCTTCATCCTCGCCGGTCGCGGCGCTCTTGGCGCGCGGGCCGAATTGCTCGAGACCGCGGAGCGGCTGCAGTCGCCCGTCGGCATGGCGCTGCTCGGCAAAGGCGCCATACCTGACGACAGCCCTTTCGCAACGGGAGGCATCGGGGCGCTCGGGACCAAGCCCTCCAAGGTGGCGCTGGAGAATTGCGACACCCTGCTCATCGTCGGCTCCAGCTTCCCATATCTCGACTATTATCCGAAGCCGGGCGCTGCGCGAGCCGTTCAGATTGACGTAGACCCGACACGGATCGGCCAGCGCTATCCGGCGGAGGTGGGATTGGTCGGCGATGCTGCGGCTACGCTCCGGGCGCTTCTGCCGAAGCTCGATGCCGGCCGCAACGCCGCGTTCCTGACGGAAGCGCAGCAAGGCATGGCCGACTGGCGAGCCCTCATCGAGGAACGCGGGACCCGCACCGACCGGCCTATGAAGCCGCAAGTCCCGGTCCACGAACTCAACAAACTGCTTTCACGCGATGCGATCGTCGTCACGGACTCGGGCACTATCACGGCCTGGACAGCACGGCACATCCGCCTGCGCCACGATCAGATGTTCAGCTGCTCAGGGACGCTCTCCACGATGGGCTGCGCGCTCCCTTACGCGATCGGCGCGGCGATGGCCTATCCCGAACGCGAGGTAGTCGCGGTTATCGGCGACGGCGGTCTCAGCATGGTGCTCGCCGAGCTCGCCACGGTCGCGAGATACGAGCTCAACATCAAGATCCTCGTCATCAAGAACGACACGCTCGGGCAGATCAAGTGGGAGCAGATCGTCTATCTTGGCAATCCCGAATATGGCTGCGACCTGCAGCCGATCGACTTCGCCAAGATCGCCGAAGCCTGCGGCATCCGGAGCTGCCGCATCGAAGACCCCGATGAGTGCGGAGCGCAGCTCCGCCAGCTGTTCGCGGGCGACGGCCCGGCACTCGCCGAGGCCCAGGTCGATCCGCACGAGCCGCCGATGCCGCCCCAGATCGAGCTTGAACAGGCAACTCACTTCGCACAGGCGCTGCTGAAAGGCACGCCCGACGCCGGAAAGATCGCGCGCACCTTGCTCTCCGACAGGTTGCGCGAGCTTACCTGACCGGAATACGAGCTTCCGGCAGGTAAGCGGATTTCGAACGCCGAGGACCGGACAGGATGAGCGACACAACGGAACGGATGCCGGCTCTCTTCATCGGCCATGGCAGCCCGATGAACACGCTGGAGCAGAATGAATTCACCCGGCTCTGGCGGAAGCTCGGTGAACGGCTTCCCAGGCCAAGAGCGCTGCTCGTCGTCTCGGCGCATTGGTTCATCGGCGCCACAGCCGTCACAGCCATGCCGCGCCCCCGCACGATCCACGATTTCTACGGCTTTCCGGCGGAGCTGTTTGCGTTCGACTATCCGGCGCCCGGCGCTCCTGACCTCGCCGAGGAAGTAGCCGAGGTGGTCAAGCCTTTATGGGTAGGGCTGGACCGCGACCAATGGGGTCTAGACCACGGCACATGGAGCGTGCTCGCCCACCTCTACCCGGAGGCCGACGTCCCTGTCGTGCAGATCTCGATCAATGCGCTGAAACCACTCGAATATCACGTGGAGCTGGGCTCACGCTTGGCGGCGCTGCGCGATCGGGGGATCATGATCGTGGGCAGCGGCAACGTCGTCCATAATCTACGGCGCGTGCAATGGGACAGCCCGGATGCCGCGTTCGACTGGAACGAGCGCTTCGACGATGCGGTCGTCGAACAGCTGGCTCGGAGCCCCGGGGAAATACTGAAGTTGACCGAGCATCGGGACTACGCGCTCGCCGTGCCGACGCCCGACCATCTCATCCCGCTTCTCTATCTAGCCGGAATAGCGGCTCATGAGGGTCGGGCCGATCCGCTGATTCGGGGCTATGCGATGGGCTCCCTCTCGATGACTTGCTACGGAGTGGGCACGGACCTCGAAATGAAGGAAGCGGAAGGCGCCGCAACCCTCCCCCCCGGTGTGCCCGCCGATCAGAGCAACATGTAGGCTAGGTCACGGCTTGACGGCTGCGCGATCTGCACTCCGCTCGCTCGTCGCCGCCACCTGCCACCGAGCGCCCGCCCTGGAGATGATGAAGTCGCTGGTCATGTCTCTCTCCGTTCGCGGGCGGGGGGCGGCGGGGCGCCTTATTGCGCCGTGTAGCCGCCATCGACGAGATGGTAGCTGCCGGTGACGAACGAGGCGCGCTCGGAAAGCAGGAACAGGACAAGCTCCGCCACCTCCTCCGGCCGGCCGAGACGACCGATCGGATGCAGGCCGACCAGGCCGTCATACTGCTCCTTCTCCAGCATGGTGAGAAGCGGCGTGTCGATGTAGCCGGGCCCGACCGCGTTCACGCGGATGCCACGGTCGGCATATTCGAGAGCCGCGGTCTTCGTCAGGCCGACCACCCCATGCTTCGCCGCCACATAGCCGGCGACGTTCGCTGAGCCCACCGAGCCCAGGATCGACGCAATGTTCACGATCGATCCGCCGCCTGAACGCTGGAGCGCGGGAAGCTGATACTTCAGACCGTAGAACACGCCGCTCAGATTGACGGCCACAACCTTATTCCAGTCCTCCAGGCTGTAGTCGGCGATAGGCGCGTTGCCGCCGCCGATGCCGGCATTGTTGACGGCGAGATGAAGATCGCCGAACCGCTCCACAGCCGACCCGACAGACCGCTCGACGGAGGCAGGATCGCTGACATCCTGATGGACGGCGAGGGCGGTGCCTCCAGCCTTCTCGATCTCGGCCGCCACTTCGCCGGCGGCCGCTTCATTGACGTCAGCGACGACGACGCGAGCGCCCTCGGCACCCAAGCGCCGGGCGATCTCCGCGCCGATGCCGGAGCCGGCCCCGGTCACCATGGCTGTCTTAACTTCAAATTCCCGTTTCATGATTATTCCTTTCAATACTTGCGAATTTCGAGGGGCGCCTTCGGGCGGCGGTGCGTCCGTCCGGCGGCCGAGGATCAGCGAATGAAGGCGACGCTCACCGGATCGCTTGCCGGGAAGGTTCCCATCAAGGCTTCGTCGAGAAGGGCGTCCTGCCGGATCCTTCGCGGCGCCCGCGCCCGCCGCGCGGCAGGCGCACGCGCTTCCACCGGACGCGGCTGGCGGTCCGTCGCTGCTTCGGATAAGCCGGCATAGAGGCGGGCAAGCTCTCGATGCGCATCGTACGCTTCGGCTCCCGCGGCCTTGTCGGCGGCGCTGCGCTCCTCCCGGGCTCTTCGCCGAAAGTATTGCGCATCGCTCTCGGCGGCCCAATCGCGCGAACGCGGTCCGGCCATCGCCGCGGCCAGGCGCATCGACGCGGCGTCCGGGACGAACAGGCGCGTGAAGCCCGGATCGCGGGTCACCCTTGTGCGCCACTCGCTCTTGGCGAGTGTGTGTTTCGTCGAATATCGCATAATCTGCTCCTGTCCCGGGATTGCTTGGCGGCCGGCTATTGCTTCGGCCTAACCGGCGATCCGCTGGGTTGCGAAGATGAGCGCCGGCAAGCCGACGACCAGAATGACGGCGAAGACGCCGCCTTCGATTTTTTCCCTCATGGTCATGATATGTCTCCAAAAAGCTGTTGATCTTCTCCCGATCCATCTCGGAAGCGATGCATTGTTAATAGCTCGAACCCCGCCGCAGGTGGCTTCGAAGGTCTTGACCGGAACTGCAGATTCTGCGGTTCAATGCATGGATGGGCGCAGCCTTCACACTCGATCGGATCGACCGGCGAATCCTGGCCGCGCTGCAGGCCGACGGCCGACTCACCAACCAGGCTCTGTCGGAGCGAGTCGCGCTTTCGCCCAGCGCCTGCCTCGCCCGAGTCCGGCAGCTCGAGCGGGAGGGGATCATCCAAGGCTATCAGGCGCGTCTCGACCCGTTCAGGCTGGACGTGGGGCTGGTTCTGTTCGCCCAGGTGACGCTCAAGGGGCACGGCCCCGAGGCGCTGGCGCGCTTCGACTCGGCGATCGAGGCGCTTCCGCAGGTGGTCGAGGCCTCCCACGTCAGCGGCGCCTACGACTATCTCCTCAAGGTGGTGGTCGCGGACATCGCCGAATGGACCCGGATCGGCGAGCAGCTGACCGCCGAGGAGGTCGGGGCCGACCGGATCAATACCCATGTGCTGCTGCGCAAGCCGAAGGTCTTCGTCGGCTATCCGGTTGGGCACGGCTAGGTGCGCAGCCTCCCCTTCGACTTCACCGGCGAAAGCGGACAGAGGCTGGCAGGCCGGCTCGACCTGCCCGAGGGGCCCGTCGCGGCCCACGTCCTCTTTGCCCACTGCTTCACATGCAGCAAGAATTCGATCGCCGCCGTGCGGGTCGCGCGGGCGCTCACATCCCGCGGATACGGCGTCCTCCGCTTCGACTTCACCGGCCTCGGCGACAGCGGCGGCGACCTCGCGGACAGCGGCTTCAGCGGCAGCGTCCGGGACCTCGTCGCGGCCGCGGCGGCGCTGCGCGATGCGGGGCGACCGCCCGCAATCCTGATCGGCCACAGCCTCGGCGGAGCGGCCGCGCTCGCCGCCGCGGGCGACATACCGGAGATCGTCGCCGTCGCGACCATCGCCGCCCCGATGGACGCGGACCATGTCATGCACCTCCTGTCGGGCGGGCTGGACGAGGTGATGGCGCAGGGCGAAGCCGAGGTGAGGATCGGCGGCCGACCGTTCACAATCCGCCGCTCCTTCGTGGAGGACCTGGCGGCGCAGGACCAGAAGCCGCGCATTTCAGGTCTGCGACGCGCCCTCCTGATCCTCCATTCGCCGCAGGACGCGACGGTGGGTATCGACAACGCCACCCGCATCTTCGTCGCGGCACGCCACCCCAAGAGTTTCGTCTCGCTCGACGGCGCGGATCACCTCCTCACCAGCGCCAAGGACGCCGACTATGTCGCGGAGATCGTGACGGCCTGGGCTTCTCGGTACCTTCCGGCGGGCGAGCCGCTGCGAAGCGACTCCCAATCCGGCTTCGTCTCCGTCGAGGAGACCGGCGAGGGCGCGTTCCAGGTTGAGGTCAGGGCCGGCGGCGCCCGCTTTGTTGCGGACGAGCCGGTCGAGGTCGGCGGGCTCGGCTCCGGCCCCACGCCCTACGATCTGCTCGCCGCCGGGCTTGGCGCCTGCACCGCCATGACGCTGAGGCTCTACGCGCGGGGAAAGAAACTGGCGTTGGACCGGGTGAAGGTGAAAGTCGGCCACAGCCGGACTGCGGAGGGAAGCGACCTGTTCGTCCGCCGAGTCGAACTGCAGGGCGAGTTGTCGCCCGAGCAGCGCGCGCGGCTGATCGAGATCGCGGAGCGATGCCCGGTTCACAAGACCCTCGAGAAGGGCGCAGCAATCGAGACCGCTGCGGACGAGGAGCCGAAGGCGGCGGTGGAGCAGCCGACCCAACATGCCAGGGACATGGAGCAGGCCTGCGACCGCGAAGACTGAGGCGGACACCGCGCCCTCCACCCCTTGGACCTCCCCTCCGGCACGGGTAAAGCCGTGGAATGCCGCGTCGCAACGAGAAACGATGGTCCCTCAGGCGGTATATTCCGTTCGGCCTCTGTCTCGCGGCGACGGTCGCGATCGCGCTTTATACGCCTCGCCCAACCTGGCTGTGGATCGTGCTCGTCGTCGCGGGGGCGCTGACCCTTCTCGGCCTCTACGACCTGGTCCAGAGGTCGCACTCGGTCCGCCGAAACTACCCCGTCACCGGCAATTTTCGCTGGCTCTTCGAGTCCATCCGGCCGGAAATACGGCAGTATTTGATCGAGGGCGACAATGACGAGGCGCCTTTCTCGAGGAGCCAGCGCTCGCTGGTCTATGCCCGCGCCAAGAACGAGGGAAGCGAGCGCGCCTTCGGCACGCTGCGCGACGTCTACGGGAACGGCTACGAGTTCATTGCCCATTCGACTCGGCCGGCGCCCCCGTCGGATCCCGGCACGTTTCGCATTCCGATCGGCAACGACCAATGCGAGCGGCCCTATTCCGCCTCGATCTTCAACATCTCCGCGATGAGCTTCGGCTCGCTGAGCGCCAATGCGATTCTGGCGCTCAACAAGGGCGCCAGGTTCGGCGGCTTCGCCCACGATACGGGCGAAGGGAGCATCAGCCGGTACCACCAAGAGCATGGCGGCGACCTCATCTGGGAGATCGGCAGCGGCTATTTCGGGTGCCGCACCGCTGACGGCAATTTCGATCCGGACCGCTTTGGCGAGAAGTCCTCGTCCGAGCAGGTCAGGATGATCGAGATAAAGCTGAGCCAGGGCGCCAAGCCCGGCCATGGCGGCATCCTGCCCGCGGCCAAGGTCACCAGGGAAATCTCCCTCGCCCGCGGCGTGCCGATGGGAGAGGACTGCCTTTCGCCAGCCCGCCATCGCGCCTTCTCGACCCCGATCGAGATGATGGAGTTCGTCGCCCGACTGAGGAAGCTTTCGGGAGGAAAGCCGGTCGGCTTCAAGCTGTGCCTCGGCCACCCCTGGGAGTTCATGGGGATCGTCAAGGCGATGCGCGAGACCGGGATCGTGCCGGACTTCATCGTCGTCGACGGAGCCGAAGGCGGGACCGGAGCATCGCCGCTCGAATTTTCCGACCATATCGGCGTTCCGCTGCGCGAAGGCCTGCTGTTCGCGCACAACACGCTCGTCGGCGCGGGCCTCCGCAATCGCATCAAGATCGGAGCGGCGGGAAAGATCGTCAGCGCCTTCGATATCGCCGCGGTGATGGCGCTCGGCGCCGACTGGACCAACGCCGGGCGAGGATTCATGTTCGCGGTCGGCTGCATCCAATCGCTGACCTGCAACACCAACAGGTGCCCCACAGGCGTTGCGACTCAGGACCCGACCCGTCAGCGAGCCCTCGTCGTCGACGACAAGGCCCAGCGCGTCTGCAACTTCCACCGCAATACGCTGGCCGCCTTGTCGGAGATGATCGCCGCGGCGGGCCTGGAGCATCCTTCGCAGATCCGCCCCCATCACCTGGTGAGGCGGGTCGGCGATGCCGAAATCCGCTTATTTTCCCAGCTGCACGTCTTCCTGGAGCCCGGCGCGCTGATCGAAGGATGCCGCGAGCACGAATTCTACACCCAGGCCTGGAATCTTGCTCGGGCCGACAGCTTCGAGCTTCCTTCGGCGCAGGCCTATCAATGCCTGAGCGATCTCAAGTTCAAATCGTCCGCTTTGGAGCCGGGCTGAACGAAGCCGGCCCGGCCCTTGCGGTGCTCAGGCTGCGAGGCGAGTCTCCCGCGCGAACAGCAGGCGGACGATCGCCCAATAAGCGTCGGTCCAGGCGGCCAGGACAGGAGAGGTCGCCTTCGAGCCGAGCACGTCCTTCATGATCGGCTTCAGGCCGTCGCCGAAGCTGGAATAATGCTCGCCGCCAAACGCGAGTTCGCGATGCCGGCGGGCGGTCTCGACGACGCCGGCGGCGGGGCCATTCCCGGCGAGCTCGCGGGCATGGCCGAGCAACATGTCCATGATCGCGCCGGTCATGACCTTCGTCCGTCCGGCGGAAGGATCATAGGGTCCCTGGCGCGCCATATAGCGCTCGAGCGCCTCCTCCAGCGGAGCGCGATGCTGCTCCATCAGCGGCAGGGTCTCCGCGATGATGTCGCGGGCGCGTTCGCTCAGATTCGTGGTCATTTTCTCCTCTTTCCGCTGCGGGCGCTGCCGGCAGCCGTTTCGATACGTTCGATGATGGGGTGCGCCTTGGCCGCCTCGCGTCGCTGATCCGCGTCACGTGAGGCTCATCCCGATGATGATCGCGACGAGCGCCGCGAGCGCGATCAACGTCGTGCGTCCACCCCGAAGGGTGTCGAGCTTCTCGCCATGGTCGCGGTAGAAATCCTCGACCTTCGTTCCCATGCGGTCGTCGGCGGCCATCAGGCCGCGAGCGACCATGTTCACATGGGGGAACAGGTTGATCAGCTCGGCGAGCTCCTGCTCGCTCAAATTGGGATAGCGGCTGAGCAGGTGTTCCGCCCGCAAGGTGGTGTGCGAGCGCGGCCGGGCCCGGTCATAGACCGTCGCCATTCTACGTCTCCTTCCAACAGGCGGGCTGTCTCGCCAAGACGAGACAGGACCCGCGACGAATGGGATTTCGCCTGGCATCGGAGAAGCTGCGATGAAATTCGACCAGAGCCCGGAAAAGGGCGGCTGGCGTTGCCGATGCCTTCGCTCACCGGACGCTAGCGCTGGCGAGGCGAGCGTCCGGCTAGAGGCCGATCATCAGGCGCTGGGGCTCCCGAGGGTCAGGAAGAACGGAAATGTTCATAGCTATGACATGGCTCTTCCAGGCAAGAAATCAACCGCTTTACCTGTTCCGCGACGAGCCCCGGCGAGAAACTCGGCGTTTCGTAATCCGCAACACCTAATGGGCAGGCGCACCGCCGCGCTCGCATTCTTGGGCGCAGGGAATTTGCTGCGCCACTCGCGTGGACGAACGGCGTCGTCTTCAGGACGCGGCCCGCCTGACATTCAGGATGCGAAGCACGCGCGGACGCCCGCTCGGGCAGGGCCAGTCGATCGATTGCCCCTTCCTCAGGCCGATCAGCCCCGCGCCCACCGGGGTCAGGATCGAGACGCGTCCTGCCTCTATGTCCGCCTCTCCCGGCAGGACGAGCTGCACCAGGCGTTCGGCGCCCGTGTCGACGTCGAGGAACTCGACTTCGGACCCGAGGGCCACCACGTCCGGCGACAGGGCGCCTCGTTCGTGAATCTCGGCGCGGTTGATTTCCCCGAACAGCATCTTCGAAAGCTCGGGCGAGCGCCGCTCGATGCTGAGGGCGAGGTCGGCGATAATGTCGTAATCCTCGGCCGCCAGATGGATCGGGGGCTTGTCGGCGGACGGAGTCTTGGCTGCACTCTGCATTGTAGGTCACCATCTAGGCTTGCTTGCGCGGAACGGCGCCTTGCGCCTCGCGCAAGGCATGGCTCGATGCCGTTTGTGGAAAGTCCCCGAACCCGCCGCGCCTAAGCGCCAGAGTCCGGGGCTAAGCGCCTGCGAGGAGCTGGCCCGAATGGGTGCGGTATCGCCGAAAGACGGGCAGACGATGCATCGGGCCAAGGTGGGACCGGGGCAGAGGATAGTCAACTTCCTTGGCCGCTGAGCTGCGCCGGCAGTGGCTACGCCAAGGGAAATCCGCAGCTTGAAAATGCCGGAATCCTGGCC
>DASZDE010000079.1:0-3627 GCA_035942355.1 Allosphingosinicella sp.
ACCCCGGCCTGCGCCGGGGAGCGACAAGCTCACGGCCGGACCACCAGCACGTCGACGACCGGCTTCTTGCCGGTCCAGTCAGTGGCGCAGCGGCGGACCGCGAGCCGGACCGCCTCGCGCAGCTTGTCCTCGCCGCCTGCCGCCTTGCGCGCGGCGGCGGCGGCCGCCTCGCACGCCTCGGCGATGAACGCGTCGCGGTCTTCCTCGACCGGAATGCCCTGGAGCGCGATCTCGACGCCGCCCATGAGACGGGCGCAGGCATCGAGCGCGACCGCCACCGAAATCACGCCGTTGGCGGCGATCTTGCGGCGCTGGTTGATGGTGGCGCCGTCGGCGGGCAGGATGACGTCGCCGTCGAGCACGAGCGCGCCGACCTTCTCGTCGCCGATCCTGGCCGGACCCTCCGGGGCGAGGCGGACCAGGTCGCCGTTGGTCTGGACGATGGTGCGCGGAACGCCGCAGTGCGACGCGAAGCGGGCATGCTCGGCCAGGTGGCGCATCTCGCCATGGACCGGAACGAGTATTTCGGCCCGGATCCACCGGTACATGGATGCGAGCTCAGGCCGGCCCGGGTGGCCGGACACGTGCACGTCGGCCTGGCGGTCGGTGATCATGCTCACGCCCTTGCCGGCAAGCTCGTTCTGGATGCGGCCGATCGCGGTCTCGTTGCCGGGGATCTGCTTGGACGAGAAGATGACGAGATCGCCTTCGTCGAGCTTCAGCTTGTGCTGGTCGAACGCGATGCGGGCGAGCGCCGCGCGATATTCGCCCTGGCCGCCGGTGGCGATGATCATCACCTCGCCGCGCGGCAGGTCCATCGCAGTCTCGAAATCCACGGTCTCGGGGAAATCGAGCAGATAGCCGACGCTCCTCGCGACGCGCAGGATGCGGTCGAGCGAGCGGCCGGCGACGCACACCCGGCGGCCGGTATCGCCGGCGACCTTGCCGAGCGTGTCGAGCCGCGCCGCGTTGGAGGCGAAGGTGGTGACGAGCACCCTCCCCTCGGCCGCGCCGACGACCTCGTCGAGCCCGGTGCGGACTTCCTTTTCCGAACCGGAAGCCTCCTCCTGGAAGACGTTGGTCGAATCGCACACCAAGGCGAGGATGCCTTCGTCGCCGACCTTGATCAGCTCGGCGGCGTCGGCCGGGTCGCCGATCTGCGGGAATTCGTCGAGCTTCCAATCGCCGGTGTGGAAGACCTTGCCTTCGGGCGTGTCGATCAGGAGCGCGTTGCCCTCGGGAATCGAATGCGCCAGCGGCACGAAGCGGAAGCCGAACGGGCCGAGCCGGAAGGTGCCGCCGATGTCGACGATGTTGAGCTTCACCTGCCCGGCGAGCCCCTCCTCCTCGAGCTTGCCGGCGATCAATCCGGCCGTGAACGGAGTGGCGTGGAGCGGGACGCCAAGGTCGGCCGCCAGATAGGGAATCGCGCCGATATGGTCCTCATGGCCGTGGGTGAGGACGATGCCGAGCAGGTCCTGCCGGCGCTCCTCGATGAAGGCGAGGTCCGGAAGGACGAGCTCGATGCCGGGATAGGACGGATCGGCGAAGGTCATGCCGAGGTCGACCATCACCCATTTGCCGCGGCAGCCGTAAAGGTTGACGTTCATGCCGATCTCGCCCGAGCCGCCGAGCGCGAGGAACAGGAGTTCGTTGCCGGGTTTCATTCTTGTCCTGTCTTGTGCCCGTCACCCCAGCGAAGGCTGGGGTCCCGGTGAGAGTTCACGCTGGGATCCCAGCCTGCGCTGGGATGACGGTTAAGTCCGCGAAAGGCTCCGCTGGTGCAACAGCGCCAACCCCTGGATGGTGAGGTCCGGCTCGATCGCGTCGAACACCGACGTATGTTCGTCGAAGAGGACGGCAAGGCCGCCGGTGGCGACGACCCGCGCCGGCCGGCCGATCTCCGCCTTCATCCGTGCGACCAGCCCCTCGATCATCGCGACATAGCCCCAGTAGATGCCGATATGCATCTGGTCCTCGGTGGTGCGGCCGATCACCGAGCGGTCCGCGGGCGCCTCGATGGCGATGCGGGGAAGCTTGGCGGCGGCGGTGACGAGCGCGTCGAGCGACAGGTTGATGCCGGGCGCGATGATGCCGCCCTTATAGGCGCCCGAATAATCGACCAGGTCGAAGGTGGTGGCGGTGCCGAAATCGATGACGATGAGGTCGCCCGGTTGGAGCGCGTGGGCGGCGATGGCGTTGAGCACACGATCGGCGCCGACCGTCTGCGGCTCGGCGACGTCGAGCTCGATCCCCCAGGCGGCCGGCGGGCGGCCCGCGACGAGCGGCTCGACGCCGAAATATTTGAGGCTGAGCACTTCGAGATTGTGGAGCGCGCGCGGCACCACCGTGCCGATGATCACCGCCGAGACGGCGTCCCGCGGCAGCCCCTCGAGCTGGATCAGCTGGTGGAGCCACACCGCATATTGGTCGGCCGTGCGCCTTGGGTCGGTGGCGATCCGCCAGCGCGCGCGGATCACCCCGTCCTCGACCAGCGCGAAGACGAGGTTGGTGTTGCCGGCGTCGATGGCGAGCAGCATGCCGGGCCCTCAGATCAGAAACACGTCGCCGGCGTGGATGACATGGACGGTGCCGTCCGCCAAGCGCAACCGTAACGACCCGGCCCGGTCGAGGCCGTCGAACAGGCCGTCGAGCCGCTCCCCGGCGGCCTCGGCGGCGAGCGCGGTGCCGACCGGGTGGGCGGCGAGCAGCCAGCGGTCGCGGACCGGCGCCAGCCCCTCGCTCCGCCAGCGGCCGAGCCAGCGCGCGAAGGCGGCGGCGAGCGCGTCGAGGAACAGGGCGGGGTCGGGCGCGCTGCCGGTGAGCGCGGCCAGGCTGGTGGCGGGGCGGTCGAGGCCGTCCGGATGGCGGGCGAGGTTGACGCCGATCCCGATCACCACGGCCTCGTCCGTCCGCTCGAGCAGGATGCCGCCCAGCTTGGCGCCGGCGGCGAGCAGGTCGTTCGGCCATTTGATCAGGGGCCTCGAGTCCGGCGCGAAGGCGGCCGCGACTTCGTGCAGCGCGACGGCGGCGACCATGGCGAGGCTCGGCGCCGGCGGATCGCCCGCGCGCAGCCGGACCAGCGTGCTGGCGTGGAGATTGCCGCCGGGCGAGTGCCAGCCCCGGCCCTGCCGCCCCTTGCCGCCGGTCTGGCGGTCGGCGCGCAGCCACAATCCTTCCGGGGCGCCGTCGCGGGCGAGCGCGGCGACGTCGTCATTGGTGGAGCCGGTCTCGGCGACGGTGCGGAAGGAAGCGCTCACGCGCTCCCCCTGCCACGCCGGGCATGGGAGAGGGAAGCCCGCCGCTGCAACGTCCGCCTCCGCCCGCCTGCGAAGCCGCTTTCCGGCCGGCCGCCGCTCGGCTATGACGAGGGGGCCGCAGGGCACCCGCCTGACCCCAGGCGCTTCCGGGTGCGCCGTTTCCTGTCGCCTTTACGCTTTCTCGATGGAGAGGCTTTTTCGCGGAGGAGGGGGGATGATGGACATGCGCAACATATTGAAAATGGGGATGGCGGTGCTTCTGGCCGGGCCGCTCGCGGCCTGCGGCGAGGGCGACACGCCGGCAGCCGCGGCTGCGGCCGACGCTTCCGCTCCCGCCGCGGCGCCACCGGCCGGCTTCGTTCAGGCC
>DASZDE010000080.1:0-58669 GCA_035942355.1 Allosphingosinicella sp.
ATCGAAACCCTTGAAACAGCAAACGCGGCCATAATGCGGGTAGGTGGCAAGCCGGCGGCGTTGATGGTGATCGATGTCCGTGAACAAGAGGTCGGTGCTGAGATTGTCATCGGACCAAAGGTAGGTCTCTTCTGTCAGCCCAGCTGCATCAAGCGCGTCCATCGTCCACACGACCCACTCGGGCGTGAGATCCGGCGAGCCTCCGGAAAGATCGAGAATCGGCGGCCGCTCGCTAAGCGCGCCATAACGCGCAACTAGTTCCTCGGCCGTGACCCACTGGGCGCTTCGCTGATGGCCGCCGAGCAGCTCGAACGGCACGTAACAGTACCAGCAACGCCACGCGCAAGCAGCATTCTGAAAAACCTGAGCGAGCATTCTCTCAGGCGGAGCATGCCCCAATGCCGCGGCAGCGGGGACTAGCGGCAGCGGATTGTCAGGCCAGCCGGGCTCGGTCACGCGCTGGAAATGGCGGACTCGCCCGAGCCCATTCGCGTTCACAGGACTCGTCAGGTCTTTCTCCTGATCCGACCCCGAAATCCGGCTGACCAAGATCTCTCGGCTGGCCGGACGGATGATCCGCGCACGCATTCGTTCCGTCTGACAGGCAGTGTCGATCAGCACAGGCGAGCTTCGCGTCATGACTTAGTCACCGCTATCTGGGGACGACCAGAGCTCGGCCGCGCGTTCGTCTAGGTAGGCGTTCACCAAGCTTTTGCAAAAATCGAGTTCACTCTCGTCAAGCGGACGACCGCGCGGAACGCCATACCAATAATCGAGGCACTTGCGGCAGCACGTTGCCGTCGCGTGCCGTCCGTAATGGATCGCGCTTCCCTCCATCGGCGTCTGATTGCCGTCGCGCCACGGCCTCGCGCTGCCGATTGCATTCTTTATCTGGCTACGTACCCGCGCGCGAAGTCCCTTCTCGCCGCGGCGGCGGGCTTCCTCAAGCGCATCGGCATCGAAGGGCCTATGAAAGAACTCGTGGCGGATGAACTCATGACGAAGGTCGGCGAAGATCGCGCCGACGTCATGCAGGTCGCGGCGTTTGGCTGGATCCCACTCGGTCAGCGTCGCGCCGCATTCGCTGCACGCGCCACTGTGAGTCTTCTTCCAGTCGCGCTTGCGGAAATTAGGCCGGAAGCAATGTAGGCCCTCGTCGCACTTGGTGTCTGTGCAACTTACCTTTAGTGGCTCGAGTACCGGAAGCTCATCCATCATCGACCTCATCGTCAAGAGCCAGAGCAAGCAGCTCAGCCCCCTCTTTGCTCACCTTTGAAAAATCGAAGCGTTCAAAAAACAAATCGCGCGCAAGCGTGTACGGATCGCAATCGCGCGCTTGGAGGTTGGCTGCAGCGCCCCACCAATTTTCGTTCTGAAGCGAGAGCCGGTATGCGAGGTAATTGGCGAGATAGCCGACGCTTACCCCTTGCTCGGCCGCAACGGCGATTGTCGCATCCTTGAGCCGCGGGAGGTAGCCGTTGTTGGCGCGTGCGATCGCAAGCTTCGCAAGTTCCTCGGCGCGGCCGTCGAGGCCAACTTGGCCGGCGAACCACATTGCGTGCTGCTCCTCCTTCGAGGCCCGGCGTTCTTCCGATTGCTCGGAGTCTTCGATCCAGGTGAATTCGAGACTTTCCGGTTCCTGTCCGCAATGGAACAGCTCGTGGACGAGATCGAACTGCCAACGAGCCGGATAGGAGGTCAACTGCTTCAGGACGACAACATTTACTCCGCCGAGCCGCCAGCAGGCCCCGTGAAAACCGCCAGGGTCCCGCAGCGGCAAAACAACGACTCCAAGATCCCAGGCGAAGGACAGGGTCGAGGCGAGATCGACCATCGGGTACGAGGCGAGGAGCGCCGACCGGAACTCCTTCCACCCGGTGGGCACCGGGCGCCGTGTGCGCGCAGTAGAGGCTTCGGCGCAGATCGAAGCCAGATGGAACGCGTAAGCAGTGTAGGCAGACGACGCCCGCTCCTCACGGCCGCGCGGCATCTTGAACCGGGCGAGCGCGCCACCGGCAATCTCTGGCAAGGCCGTCCCCGCCTCAAGCGCGCGCGGCTCCCAACCGAAAATGGCTTTGACACGATCCAATAGGAGGGCCGTCGCGCTTTGGTTTTCGCCGAGGTGCGGCACCAGGCGGCAGCGAATAAATGATTCACTTACACCCAGCAGAGCGAGGCTCTTCAGCACGGCAGCCAGCGAACCTGAGCGCAAAATCTCGACCCGCCGGCCGATCTTCAACCCGAGGGCATCCGCGACTTCGGCAATCCGGGTAAAGCTCGCGCCGTCGTATCCGTTCACCTCGTAACGCTGGACCTGTTGCTCCTTGATCCCAATGCGCTCGGCGAGATCCCTTTGTGTCATGCCAGCTGCGATCCGCGCCTTAATAAGAAGCGTTGGAAGCTCCGCGAGCGATTCCATGTCGAATTCTGCTACGTCACCGGATCGCAGACGCTCATATTCTTCGACTTCGCGCCGAAGCTGCTCAAGCTCGACGGCGATGGCGTCGCGCTGCATCTCCTGCATCAGCGTATCAACGCCGCCGTCGTCAAGGCTGCCATGCTCGATGGCTGCGAGTGACGCGGCGAAGCGCTCGATGTTAGCTCGCGCGATTGCGAGCTGGCGCTCGTTGGTGATCAAGGCAGGCGCTCCAGGTTTAAGAGAATGACGCCTTTGGGATCGCCGGACCGGTCCCGCTGGAAGAAGTCGCGATAGATGAGACCGGTCACCGCACAGGCGGTCCAGCCCCACGGCACGATATCGCCCAAATATTTGGCCTTCATCGCACGGCGGCCGTCGCCGTGGCGTCGAAGTACGGGATCGATCAGCGCGGCATTCACGCCCGTCGGGTCGAAGGCTAGATCATAGTCGCCGGGGTCGGGCTTGGCGGTGACGAAGCTGCCGTCGACGATCGCCGTCCGGCATCCGGCACAACGCAGGTTATTGAGGGCGCGATAGAGTCCCGCTCCAAGCCGCCGGCGCCACAAATTGAAAAAGCACAGCGCGCAAAACTGGTCCCATTCGAGGGCATGAGCGCCGAGCGGAAGATAGCCGGAGGTCGCGTCAAAGCTGAGCATTCTCGACACTACTTAGAAGTTGTGTCGAGCGCCGTCAATCCCTGATTTTGAGCCGGCACCGTTCGGTTTTGCGTTGATCTCGGCTAGAACGACGCCCATGACCTCTGCCGCTTCAACCCCTAACTGATGCTGATTGCCTTCAGCGGACCGATCGGCGCGGGAACCAGCGACCTTAGTGCTCGGGTTGCCGAGCGGTTGGGTTGGCCGCGGGTCAAATTTTCGGACACCATCCGACGGATCGCTCTCAAGCAATCGAGCGATCCTGACGACCTCGAGGTGCTGCAGACGATCGGCCAGAGCCTGGTCGTCGATCAGTTGTCGGAATTCGTCGGCGAGGTCCTGCGATCGGCGGACTGGCGCAGCGGCCAGAATTTGATCGTCGACGGGTTGCGCCACATTGAGGTGAAGACCGAGATGCTTCGGCAGATCGGCCCGATCCCGCTTCATGTCGTCCACGTCGAGCGCAATCGTCCTGAACGAGCACTACGCCGCGGCCTGGACGAGGCACGCCTTGAGCAGCTCGATCGCGAACTCAGCGAAGCCCAGCTAGAGCGGATCCTTCCCCAATATGCCAATTGCATCCTTGACGGCAGCCTGGACCATGACGAGCTCGCCGAGCGCGTCATTCAGTTGTTCACCGGTGGCGATCAAAGTCGGGTAGGCAGCGACGCGCAGGAACCGATCGACCGAATGATGCCCCTCCTCATCGGTGAGGGCTCGCCGCGGAGAGGAGAGGTGGCCGATCTCGCCGCCGAACTCCAGCAGCGCTCAAAAATGCTGTCCGCGGTGGTTCCGGCCGGCCTCGAGCGGCCGCTCGCCGGCGTGGTTCGTGCAATGAACTCCTATTACAGTAACCGCATTGAAGGTCACATCACGCTTCCGATCGATATCGAGCGGGCGCTCAAGCACGACTACAGCGAAGATCGGGAGCGGCGGAACAAGCAGCAGGAAGCCCGGGCACACATCGCCGTTCAGCGCTGGATCGACGAGGGTAATGTCCCGCTCGACCGCGTCACGGAACAGGCTGTGCTGAAACAGATTCACAGCCAGTTTTTTTCGCACGTCCCGGAGGATTTCCACTGGGTCCGGGACAAGGAAACTGGTGAGGAATGGCGGGTGACGCCCGGTCAATATCGCCAGCGCTATGTTCGCGTTGGGGATCACATTTCGATCAGCCCAGGCGCCGTTCCGCGCTTCATGGACGCATTCGAGCGCGGTTACCGGCAGCGCGAGAGCACCGACCGGATTCTGGCAGTCGCCGCTGCCCACCACCGCCTGCTCTGGATTCATCCGTTCCTTGACGGCAATGGACGCGTCGCGCGGCTGATGACCGACGCGATGCTCCGGGCTGCGCTCGAATCCTCTGGATCATGGTCGGTAACCCGCGGCTTCGCGCGGGAAGTTAAGGAATACAGAGCGCTTCTCGCGCAATGTGACCTGCAGCGTCGCAACGATCTGGACGGCCGCGGCAATCTCAGTGAGGAGGCTCTCGTCGCGTTTACGCTGTTCTTGCTTAGAACCGCTCTCGATCAGATCGATTACATGGAGCGGATGGTTCAGCCCCACCGATTTACCCATCGCCTGCGGACCCTGCTTGATGAAGAAAGAGCGACAGCAAACCTCTCAGCCGCAGTCAAACCCATCGTACGTCACCTTGCGCTGGCCGGGCCGGCGAAGCGCACTGATCTGATCACACTGAGCGGTGGCCAGGCGGAAAATATTGAACGCGACTTTGCCCACCTTACCGACATTGGGCTCGTTGCGAGCGACGGCGATTGCGTCCGCCTAGAACTCCCGTTCAAGCTGTTGCCGATCCTGCTGCCGGGCCTATTTCCAGAGGACTGACGTTACAGGCGAAAACCGGCAAAAAACCTCCGCATGGGGACGGCCGGGGGCGCCACGTCGAGGCGAAGAGCGCACGCGAGATCTCCAAATTAGAAGCGCGCTCTCATCTCCGGGATCAGCGCGAGCTCGTGACCCGGCGTCTTTAGCTCCTCCTTGAGCAAATTCACGTTCCTGTTGACTGTGGCTGCAATAAGTCTGCCAGTCTTTCCAATACGCAGCTTCACGAGATTTTCGGCTAATTCAGCGGAGCCGGTGATGAGAAACTCAAGAATCGAGGATCCAGAGCTGAGGCGTGAACCCTTCATATGAGTCTCATACTCAAAAAGGATTTCGGCTACCTCGTCGTGCAGCTCGCTTTCTGACCACTCCTCCGAACCGATCTTGCGGACCCACCGTCGAAGATTCCTGATCAGATGCTGCGTCCGTTCCTCCCTGCGAAAGCCGAGAACGTCCTCCCAAGGAGCCCTAATATCGAGACTTGGCATCTGTCTGATAACCACCCGCCAGACCGGATGCGACGCGGCGCGAGCAGCGCGATCCTCAAAAAGGGAGCCAACGACGACCGCGCTATCGGCCCCTGCTTCTTGGAGAATTGAGGCGTTCCTCCGCACCAGAACCGATTCATATTGCCGCTGCTGAAGCGCTATGTCCTCGTTGCTCAACCTGCGGCGAGAATTGAACTGACGCGGGTGTAAGCCATCGTGCTCGACGAAGTCACCGATGTCGGGCTGGCCGAGCAGCTCTGCATCCTGGTCCTCGTCGATACCAGGATTTCCGATCCGGACGAGTTCACGATGGAGAGTCTTCGCGGCGCCTTTCATATTGCGAGCGAGGAACTCCGCACCGGATCCACAACCAAAATCCTTCGGCGTTACGATAAGACCCTGCTCGACGAGATAATTAATCGTTCCGATTCGCCAGTCATTCGCGTCCCCGTCCGTGCCTTCGAGAAGGGAGCGGGTGACTTCTAGATCGTGAGTCAAATACAGCTTGTCAAAAAGTAGCGCCGCCTTTTTGCCAAGTGAATCGATGGACCATTCATCGACAACCCACCATTGATCTTCGGTGCTCGGTCGGCTTTGCAACAAGAGGTTCGGTGAGATGATAGCGACCCGCATAGCCGAGCGTCCTTATGATATGGAACTTGGCTATTTTAACGAGGAGGGCCGTACGGGTCGACACAAGTTGAAAGGCAATCACCGTGGCTGCCGGCCTTAGCTACCTCCATTATCCGAGCTGCCCCTCTTGAACGCTGAGTAATCGCAGCTTCGAATCCGACGCCAGCCGCCGCCCTACCAGGTCAATGAAGGCCTGATAGCGCTTCAGCCCAAGCTGATTCGTCTCGTCATCGAACGGCGGCTGGTGAGCGACCAACGTCAGCTGATGGTGAACGAACGTGCCGAAGGCTTCGGCCAGAAGGTCGACCTTGCCTTCGAGCCGCTCCTGCCCGCGGCTCATCCTGTCGAGCCGCACCCCGAACCTCAGGTCCAGCTCGTGACCGGCGCGCCGCTCAAGCACGGCTTTCAGCCCCTCGGTCAGCACGGCTGTTTTCGACGAGCCAAACGATGCGCAGAGCCGATCGAGAGCTTCCGACAGATCGTCGGGCAGGTAGAACTGGTGGCGAGTCTTGAACATCTTCATGGCCGCGCCAGTATGGAGGCAAGCTGCGTCGGGCCGAACGGCTCCTCCGCCGCACGAAGCACCCGCTCACCGCAGGTGCCTCCGGCTCACATGCCGATGCTGGGACCTTGCCGCTCGCGGCCGATGGTCCAGCTGATCCCTCCGCCGCGCAGGACGCCGGAGATCTCACGGCCAATCTGTTGCTCCAGCACCGGCCGCCAAGGGACGAGGCTGAACTCAAGCGAGCGCTCGACGAGCGCAAACTTGCGATCGCCGACCCGGACCGGTCCGCGGCAGATCCCCTCCACATGATCGCCGATCTCGTGCTCACGAAAGGCTCGCCCGCTGTCCCGACCGATCTTTGACGCGGCGGCCCTGAGCTCCCGCCGCTCCAGCTGATCCACCAGATCGTGCCTGAAGCGGTAATCCTCACCCTCCAAAATCGATCAGCCGCTGAGCCGCCAGCCATTGCATCCGCCGGCCCATCGCCTTCCGAACCTCTGCTCCGAAGCCTCGCCCGAGCTCCACCGGCTTCTCAGCAACGATCTCGCGGTCGAGCCAGGTCGCTCCGTTGCGCTCTGGCAGAAGATCGAGCTGGTCACCGCTGAGGAGCGCGACGGTGACGGGCATCTGTGCGCGAAGCCGCCGCTCGTGCGCCTCGACCCGCTGCAGGTGATCGGGAGGGATCAGCCAGTAGCCATCGACCTCCCGCTCGACAGGAAGGCCGCTGCGACGAAGCGCTTCCAGCTTGCGGATATGCGCGGTGGCGAACGGCTCGGTCGCCGTGGGATCGCGGAACTGATGAAGCTCGACGCTGTACCAGCCCTTGCTAGAGCCGGCGACCGCCGCAATCGTCCGATCCACCTCCCGCACGCCCGCCTGTCGGGGCTCGATCTGCACGATCGCTCCCGGTCGCGCATCGGGAACGCTAATCCCTATGTCGACATAGTGGGTCTGCCCATCCACCCCATCGACGATGAGGAACCGCCGATCGGCATGCTCGTCGGCCAGTCCGGAAGCGACAAGCCGACCGACCACCCGCCGTGCATCGGGTCCATCCGGATCGTAAATCGACTGATCCTGCGGCGGTCGGGGCTGCATCGCGACCTGGAGCGCGTGGTTCATCGTTCGAACGATGTCGCCACGCCGCCCCAATTCCCGCAGCGTCGTCTCCAGCTCCGGATCGACCTTCCAACGGCCTCCGCGCCGCTCGCTGGCCAAACCCATCTCTGAGAGCGTCCGCAGCCGTGCCGTCCGCAGGTCCTGCTCGACCCAGCTCCCGCGGCGTGGATCGACCAGCCCCTCGGGATCCACCGACCTGATCAGCCGCCGATCGATGCCGGTGAGCCGCTCCTGCTCGACCTCTCGGAGCTGCGAGCGGAAGATCTCCCGCGCGGTCCTCGGCCCCAGGTCCAGGTTGACCAGTTCGACCGCACGCTCGCGCAGTCCATGCGTCAGGTATTCCCGAGCGATGATGAGGTCCTTGCCGCGATCGTCCTTCCCGCGGACGATAACGTGGCTGTGCGGGTGACCGGTGTTGAAGTGGTCAACCGCCACCCAGTCGAGCTTCGTCCCGAGGTCCCGCTCCGCCTGGGCCATGAACCGGCGGACGAGCGGCTTCAGGTCCTCATATTCAGAACCGTCCTCCGGAGCGACGATGAAGCGGAAGTGGTGGCGGTCTCCCTCGCCCCTGGCCACGAAGTCCTTGCCGTCCGCCAGATCCTCCCGCTCCGAATAGAGCGCGCCCCGCTCCCCCTCGCGCGTTGTGCCGTCCCGCTGCAGGTAGCGCATGTGCGCCGTCGCTCGCGCGAGACCCTTCCGGCCCAGCTTCACGATGCTGGCCTTCACCACGACCCGCCGGGCTGTCCGCCCTCTGTACCTCGGCCCGCTCGACAGCACGCGCCCGGCGCCGGCACCGCGGCCGACACGGCTCCCGTCGAACTTCCGCGCGCCACCGTGCGGCCTCGATCCGCCGGCGAGCTGCGCCGCCTGCCGAATGCGGTTGGCGAAGCGCTTGCCGCTCCCGCGGCCGCGATCGCCGATCCGGCCTAGCCAGAGTTCAAAGTCGTCTTCCTGGGCCATGGAATAGATATGAGGCGAGGCTGATGACTGACTTCAAGATCCTCCACCACCTGCCGCAGAAAACCGCCACTTCTGCATCAAATGGAGGCATGCGCCATCGCATGCCTCCACAAAAAAAGATGTGCAGACGTCCCTTTCAGGGCCTCAGGGAGGCACTGCTTTAATCTTGCCTTCCCCTGCCCCCTTCCCTGCTCCCGTCCAGCCTCGTCCGTTTCCCCCGCCGCAATCGCAAAAAAAGGGAGCGACGCCGGCCGCGCCGCTCCCTGAACTCACGATGTTCAACCGCCGCTCAAGCAGCTCGATCGAACCCTGCCGCCGCCGCCTCCCGGCTGTCGAAGCTCCGCTTCCAGAGCAGGTCGACCGCCATTCCTTCGCCATCGACGAGACACGATGCCGTGTGCCAGACACCGCCCAGGAAGCTCAGGATCGCCACCCGCGCAAGCTCCCGTTCGTCCTCGTCGTCGCAGAATCCGACGTCGACATGCTGGCCGAGATAGCGCTCCTTCAGCCGCGCTTCCCAAAGATAATCTGCTGCTTCGGCTTCCAGGATTCGGTCGGCCAGAATGGCTCCGAACTCCGCCCGAAGACCCTCAACCAGAGCTTCGCACCGCCCGTTCTCAATCGCTGAAATCATCGTCATGTCCGTCTCCTTGAGCTTGTCTTCCGATCGAAGACGGCGCTTCAGGAGCGGACGGCGGAGCGGCTGTCAGGGACGCCGAAGGCGCCGCGAAGCGAGGCGCGGGGGAGCCGATTTGCGAAGCAAATTGGGGGGACCGCGCATCCTTGAGAGCCGCTTCGCCGTCCGCCACACTGGGCCTCTACGAGAAGTAGCCCCTCCCCCGCCGCCTCCGCCCGCACCCCAACAGCACAGGAAAAACCCCGGCGGCGCGAGCCGCCGGGGCCTGTCCGGCGCGCTCAGAAGGGCGCCTCGTCGTCGAGGTCGGCGTCGCCGCCGGAGCCGGCGGAGGAGCCGTTCTGACGACCGCGGCCCAAGAACTGGACATCATCGGCGATGATCTCGCAGCCGTAGCGCTCGATGCCCTCGCGGTCGGTCCACTTGCTGTAGTGGATGCGGCCGCGGACCGAGACGAGCATGCCCTTGGTCGCGTGCTGGGCGATGATCCTGCCGAGGCCGTTGAAGCAGGTCACCCGGTGCCACTCGGTATCCTTGGCGGTGAAGCCGCTCGCATCCTTGTAGGTCCTGCCCTCGCTGTCCCGCTTCGGACGGCTGGTGCCGAGGCTGAAGCTGGCGACGTCGGTGCCGCCGTTGGTGGAGCGAAGGTCGGGATCGGCGCCGAGATTGCCGACGAGAAGAACGGTGTTGGTCATGGAAAGTCTCCTGCTTTTCGTCGCCGGGACCCTCCCGAACGACAGCCCCAGGAGAGGCGAGGCGAGGCGAGGCGGCGGCGCGCACCGCAGGCGAAGCCGAAGGGGAACCCCGGACCAAGGCCGGCGCGGGCAGCCCTAAGGCCAACACGGGCCGCAGGGCCGCGGGTTGCGGGCCGCCGCTGCCGAGCCAGAAGGGCTGAGGAAGGAGATGGTGGAGGTCCGGCAGGCGTCAGGCAGTGAGGCCCAGCAGACCCAAAAAGTTCATCCGAAGAGAGGCTGAGCTCTGTCCCTAAGCCGCTTCCGCCAGTGTGGCGATCCGCTCCTCGCACACCTCGCGCACGATCCGCTGGAAGAGTTCGACGCGACCGGAAAGCCATGCGAGCTGCTCGTCGCTGATGCGGTAGTGGCGGGAGTAACGAGCCTTCACATAGGCCTCGCGGAGCAGCTCGTAGCAGCGCCGCTCGAACTTCGTCGCGCGCGGCCACACCTCCTTCAGCCGGGGTTCGACGGCCTCGGTGAGCGCGCGGAGCTGGTTCAGATTGTGGGTCTTGGGGCTGTACAGTGTCCGTACCAGGAACAGGCAATGATAGAAGCGCTCTGTCGTCTGATGCATCAGAAACGCTGCTTCCTTGAGCATCCCGCCCCGACGAGCTTCCTCCGCTAGGCGAAAGAAATTGCCGGCGCTCTCGAACCACTCGTCGAAATATTCCTGCGTCTCCCGGAGCGCCTCCTCGGGCGAAAGCGGTTGCGGCTCCGCGAAGGGAAACCCCGATTCCTCAAACAGCAGCACCCCGTCGCGGACGATGTCGATGAAGAAGTAGCGGCCGAGCTTCAGCTTCTCGTTCACGTCCTCCAGGCTGTGGTAGACGAGGCTCACCGGCGTCCTGAGGACCCGCCCCGAGGCCAGCTCCTCGAGCAGCCGCTCCTCCGTCTTCGCCCAGAATTCCGGCACGTCGGTGAGCTCCTCGCGGTCCACCACGACGAGCAGGTCGTAGTCCGAGAAGTAGCGGCCGACCGGATCCTCCACCCAGTCGCCGCGCGCGTAGCTGCCGAACAGAATGATCTTGAGCAGCCGACCGCCGCGCAGGCTCGGCATGGTACGGCGAGCGATCGCAAAGCCGAACCCGTCGCGGATCACCTCCACGACAAAAGCAAGCTCGCGCCTTTTTCCTTCCGGAAGATGGCCAAGGCTGGACTTCATCGCGCGGAAACTCGCCTCCCGGTTGCAAAAGAACAAGCGAAATCCTCCCCGGCTCCCGGGCCAGCGAGGAGAGCTGGACCGGCCGAAGCCAGTCCAGCGCGGCGGTCAGGCCGCCGCGGCCATGCGCGCCGCGTGCTTGGGATTGGTGCCGAGCGGCCCGCGGCGATCGACCACGGCAACGCTCTTCTCCTTGGCCTGGATGACCAGGCGCTCCAGCACGCCGTTGCCGGCGAACGCCACCAGGTAGCGCGGATTGAGCGACAGCATCTGCTCGTTGCGCTTGAACCCGGCCCGCGCGCCGAGCCGCGGGTCGAGGCCGAACGCGACCTGCGGGACCTTGCGGCGCTCGGCCCAGGCCGCGGCGAGACGGTCGATTCCCTTGGCATCGCCGCCGTGGACGAGCACCAGGTCGGCTACGCGCTCGCGCACCCTGTCGAGCGTGTCCCAGACGTTGGCCGAGAAGGATTTCGCCTCCTCGTCGGTGGCGAAGGACAGGCGACCGCCGGCGAACAGCACCGGCGTTCCTTCCGGCATCGCCGCTCGACGACGAGCCTCAGAACGGGCCCGCAGGAAGTCGCGCCCGTCGACCACGGCCGACGTCAACGCGGAGGAATGGTTGAGCCGGGAGCCGCCCGCCGGGCGCCAGGAGGAGCCGGTCTCGCTCATGTAGAGGATGGCGGCGGCCTCGCGGAAAGCCTCGAGGCCGAGCATCGCCACCTCGGCGGCGCGTGCGCGCGCAATCTGCGTTTGATAATGGGTGCGAGCTGGATCAACTCGCTAGACTGTGACGAGCTCTGAGTGGGCTCGAAAGGCCAGATAATGACCTTTCATCTACCGCTCCTAGCGTGCAATCTGAACGTCGACCGGGTCGAGAGGTGCGGTCGATGGTGCTGGCACTCACGCGCTCCGCCCAATAGGGCGAGCCGATGTTTCGTTCTGCCATTCTTGCCCTGCTGTTGTTCGGGACGGCAGCGCGCCCAGCATCAGGAGATCGTGGTCACCGGCCGCGGCCTCGGGGCACCGGCGGGGGAGGAGATATCGGTACGCGCAGCCGCGTTGCCGGCGGACGAACGCGGGTGCTCGGAGCCTTTGCTGAAGGCGCGTGGGAGGAAGGAAGACTCACGGTGACGGGCGGCGCAAGGGTCGATCGCTGGGACGTATCCGACGGCTTCCTCGACGAGCGCGTGCTGACAACGGGGCAGATCCTGACCGACGTCGATTTTCGCGACCGAGACGGCTGGGAGCCGACGGCGCGCGCGGGGGTGGCCTGGCGAGCGGCGGGCGCGCTGACGCTGCGGAGCGCCGCCTATCTCGGCTGCGCCTGCCGACGCTGAACGAGCTTTACCGTCCGTTCCGAGTTGGCGCCGATGCCACCGCCGCCAATTCCGAGCTCGATCCTGAGCGGCTTGCGGGCATCGAGGGGGGCTCGACTACCGGCCGCTTTCCATCGCGAGGATCGGGCACCCTGTTCGCCAACCGGCTGAAGGACGCCATCGCCAATGTAACCCGCGGACGGGGTCCGGGGGTCTTTCCGAGCGTGGGCTTCGTGGGCGCGGGGGCGAGTATCGGCAACGCCGCAACCTGGACGCGGTCGATGCGCGCGGCCTCGAGCTTGACGCGCAGCTCGACGTCGGCCGCTGGTCGCTGTCGAGCGGCTATTCCTATGTCGACGCGGAGGTCGAGGCCACCGGAGCGGCGCTGCCGCTCAATGGCCTGAGGCCGGCGCAAACACCAAAGCACATGCTGGCGGCGACGCTCGCCTGGCAAGGGGCGGACGGCGCCCAAGTCTCGCTCACCGGCCGCTATGTGGGCCGCCAATACGAGGACGATTTGAACAGCCAGGTCTTGCCCGACGCCCTCACCTTCGACACCGCCGCTTCGCTTCCGTTCAGTCCGGGGATCGCGCTGGAAGCGCGCGCGGAGAACGTCGGGGATAAGCGCGCCGTCGCGGGCATTAGCGGCGCCGGCGTGGTGGAGCGGGCGACGCCGCGGACTTTATGGATCGGCTTCAGGATCCGAAGCGGCTCGCCCTAACGTAGGTTATCTAAAACCATCCCGTGGCAGTAGGATTTCCATTTGAACGGCAGACCCTCCTGTGACAGCTTCTCGGGCGCAACAAGGGGACGCAATTTGCCGGAGCGCCGCGGTTCCCGGACATCGCAATTATGCGCGCAAGCCTCCGCGGCGGTGCTCGCGGCGCTGTTAACCGCTCAGTCGGCCACAACGCAGGCGGCCGAGGGCCGCGCGCGTCCGGCGGCGTCCGCCTTCGCGCGCGACGATGGCCAATGGCTGATGCCGGCCAAGGATTACGCAAGCACGCGCTACAGCGGGCTCAATCAGATCAACCGTCAGAATGTGAGGGCGCTGCGGCCGGTGGTGAACGTGCCGACCGGCAACAATCGCGGGCATGAGGCGGCGCCGCTGGTCGTCGGCTCGACCATGTATATCGTCACGCCCTTCCCCAACAACGTGTTCGCGCTGAACCTCACCAAGCCGGGCGCGCCGGTCAAATGGGCGTTCAAGCCGAAGCCGCGGCGAGCATCGCAGGGCGTTGCCTGCTGCGACGTCGTCAACCGCGGCGCCGCCTATGCGAACGGGCGCATCTTCTTCAACACGCTCGACGGGCAGGCGATCGCGCTCGACGCGGCGACCGGCCGGCAGGTCTGGCGCACGCAGCTCGGCAACATCAACAAGGGCGAGACCATCACGATGGCGCCGCTCGTCGCCGACGGCAAAGTGCTGGTCGGCAATTCGGGCGGCGAGTTCGGCGTCCGCGGCTGGCTCGCCGCGCTCGACGCCGAATCAGGCCGGATCGTGTGGAAGGCCTGGAGCACCGGCCCGGACAAGGACGTGCTGATCGGCCCGGCGTTCAAGCCCTTTTACCCAATGGACAAGGGCAAGGATCTTGGCGTCTCCACCTGGCCGCCGGAAGCCTGGAAGATCGGCGGCGGCACCGTCTGGGGCTGGATCAGCTACGATCCGAAGCTGAAGATGGTCTATTACGGCACCGGCAATCCGGGGCCCTGGAACCCGGAGCAAAGGCCCGGCGACAACAAATGGACGACGGGCGTCTTCGCGCGCGACATAGCCACCGGGCAGGCGCGCTGGTTCTATCAGTCGTCCCCACACGATCTTTACGATCATGACGACATCAACGAGAGCATCCTGCTCGACATGCCGATCCAGGGGCGGATGCGCGCGGTGCTCGTCCGGCCAGGTCGCAACGGCTACATGTACGTGATGGATCGGGCGACCGGACAGGTCTACTCGGCCGATCCCTACGGCTTCATCAACAGCGCGCGCGGCATCGACCTCAAGTCGGGACGCCTGATCCCGGTCAAGGAGAAGGAGCCGAAGGAAGGACGGGTCGTCCGCAACGTCTGCCCCGCCGCTCCGGGAGCCAAGGACTGGAACCCGTCAGCGTTCAGCCCCCGCACCGGGCTCCTCTACGTGCCGCACATCAACCTCTGCCAGGACATGGGGGCGATGGAGGCGAACTACATTTCCGGTACGCCCTATGTCGGCATGGACGTGAAGATGTATGCCGGCCCCGGCGGCCATCGCGGCGTCTTCACCGCTTGGGATCCGGTGCGCAGGCGCAAGACATTCGAGATCAGAGAGAATTTGCCGCTGTGGAGCGGCGCGCTCGCGACCGCCGGCGACATCGTCTTCTACGGCACGATGGACGGCTGGTTCAAAGCGATCGACGCCACTAACGGCAAGCTGCTGTGGCGCTACAAGGCCGCCTCCGGGATCATCGGTCAGCCGGTCAGCTACCGCGGGCCCGACGGGCGACAATATATCGCCATCCTCTCCGGCGTCGGCGGCTGGGCCGGCGCGATCGTGTCGGCGCAGCTCGATACGCGGGATCCGACCGCTGCGCTCGGCTTCGTCAATGCGGTGCGCGACCTCCCGGATCGCACGAAGGCGGAAGGAAGGCTCTATGTCTTCGCGCTTCCGCGACGCTAGCGCCTTACTGCTGATCGCCACCCTTGGCGGCTGCGAACGCGAGGAGCGGGACCCCAAGGGAATGCCGCTGCCGGAGACAAAGGCCAGGTTCACCGAGGACCCTCGGGCAGAGGAATATGAAGGCAAGTCTTATCACATCTCGCAGGGGCAGCGTTATTATGGCTGGATGAACTGCGTCGGCTGTCACGCCCATGGCGGCGGCGGCATGGGCCCGCCGCTGATGGACGCGGAATGGCGCTACGGCGGCAGCATTGAGCAGATCGTCGACACCATCATGGAAGGCCGCCCGAACGGCATGCCTTCCTTCGACCAGAAGCTCACCGAGCAGCAGGTCTGGCAACTCGCCGCCTACGTCCGGTCGATGTCGGCGCAGCCGCGTCAGGACGCGCTGCCCGGCCGCGCCGACGAGATGAGCAACACCGAACCGTTCACGCTCGCCGAGCGCGAGCGGCTGCGGCCCGACGATCCCGCCACCGCGCCCAAGGCAGAGGGCGATTGATGCGCCGGCGCTCAGCGACGCTCTTGCTGTTCGTCCTGGCGGGCGGCTGCGACACGGTCCAGTCCGTAACGGGCGGCGACGGGCTGCACAGCCGCGCCTTCAACGACCTGTTCGCCTTCTTCCTGGCCGTCACCGGGTTCTTCTATCTGCTCGTCCTCGCCTTCCTCGCGGCGGCCCTGCTGCGGCGGCGGGGCCGGAGGCGGGACGGCCATGCCGACGACAACGAGAGCCGCAGCGGCGCGCTTCGCACCGCCTTGTTCGGCTGGATTGCGCTGATGGCGCTCGGCCTTACCGGCCTTTCCGTCGGCAGCTTCCTCACCGACCGGCGCTATGCCGAAGCCGCGCCGCCCGCGACGCCGCTGCTGATCGAGGTCACCGCCAACCAATGGTGGTGGGACGTCAAATATCAGCACCCGGATTCTTCCCAGAGCTTTCGCACCGCCAATGAGCTCCACTTGCCGGTCGGAGTGCCGGCGCGCATCATCCTCAAATCAAACGACGTGATCCACAGCTTCTGGGTGCCGAACATCGCCGGCAAGCAGGACCTCATTCCTGGGCGCGTCACGGATGCGGTCCTGGTGCCGCGTCAGGTCGGCTGGTTCCGCGGCCAGTGCGCCGAGTTCTGCGGAGCGCAGCACGCGCACATGGCGCTCGACGTCCGGGTCGAGCCGCGGGCTGACTTCGTCGCCTGGCGCCTCAGGCAGCTTGGCACGGCCCCCACACCAGCGACGCCGCTTCAGCAAGCGGGCTACGATTACTTCATGAACCGCGAGTGCAGCAGCTGCCACATGATCGCGGGAACCCCGGCGTCGGGCCAGATCGCGCCGGACCTCACCCATCTTGCGAGCCGCAAGTCGATAGCGGCCGGCACCTTCCCGATGACCCGCGGCCACCTCTACGGCTGGATCGCCGATCCGCAGGGCGCCAAGCCCGGCAACAACATGCCCTATATCGGCCTGGAGGGTCAGGAGCTGCACGCCCTCGTCGCCTACCTGGAGACGCTGAAGTGACCGTGCTCTCGGGCAAGGACCTGCCGCGCGACGGCGAGATGCTGTCGGGCGAGGCCCTGCACGCGCGGCTCGACAAGACGTGGCGGCGCGAGCCCGGCCTGATCGGCTGGCTCAGCACCGTCGACCACAAGGAGATCGGCCGCCGCTACATAATCACCGCTTTGATCTTCTTGGTGCTTGGCGGGATCAGCGCCCTGATCATGCGCACCCAATTGGCGACGCCCGAAAGCGGCCTCATCAGCGCGCAGCGCTACAACGAGCTGTTCACGATGCACGGGACGACGATGATGTTCCTGTTCGCCGTGCCGGTGATGGAAGCAATGGCCATCTACCTGATCCCGCTGATGCTCGGCACGCGCAACATCGCTTTCTCCCGCCTCAACGCGTTCAGCTATTACGTCTATCTCGCCGGCGGTTCTCTGCTGTGGATCGCGTTCCTGCTCAACATCGGTCCGGACACCGGCTGGTTCTCGTACGTGCCGCTCGCGGGGCCGGAATTCTCGCCCGGAAAGCGGGTCGACGTCTGGGCGCAGATGGTGACGTTTACAGAAATCGCCGCGCTCGCGGTCGCCGTCGAGCTGGTTGCGACCATTCTGAAGCAACGCGCTCCGGGCATGACGCTGGCGCGCATGCCGATCTTCGCCTGGGCGATCCTCGTTACTTCGCTGATGGTGATCTTCTCGATGCCCGCGGTCACGGTGGCGACGAGCTTCCTGCTGTCGGACCGGCTGGTCGGCACCCAATTCTTCAACCCATTTGAGCGCGGCGACGCGTTGCTCTGGCAGCACCTTTTCTGGTTCTTCGGGCATCCGGAGGTCTACATCATCTTCCTGCCCGCCACCGGCTTCGTCAGCGAGATCACGTCCACCTTCTCGCGCCGGCCGGTATTCGGCTATTCGGCGCTCGTGCTGGCGCTGGTCGCGACTGGGCTGCTCGCGTTCGGTCTGTGGGTCCATCACATGTTCGCGACCGGGCTGCCGCGGCTGGGCTATGCCTTCTACACCGCCGCGAGCATGGCGGTGGCGATCCCGAGCGGCATCCAGATCTTCTGCTGGATCGCGACGATGTGGGACGGCCGCCCGCGCTTCGACACCCCTCTGCTCTACGTGATCAGCTTCATCGTCACCTTCGTGATGGGCGGGCTCACCGGCGTGATGATCGCGAGCGTTCCGCTCGACCTCCAGCTCCACGACACCTACTTCATCGTCGCTCACTTCCATTACGTGCTGATCGGCGGCGCGGTCTTCCCCCTGCTCGGCGCGCTCACCTACTGGTATCCGAAAATCACAGGCCGGATGATGTCGGAGAAGCTGGGCAAGGTCACCTTCTGGACATTGTTCGGCGGCTTCAACCTCGCCTTCTTCCCGATGCACCTCAGCGGCATCATGGGCATGCCGAGGCGCGTCTACACTTACCCTGAGGACATGGGCTGGGACGTCACCAACCTGCTTTCGACGCTCGGCGCCTTCGTCTTCGCCTTCGGGTTCCTGCTGTTCGCGCTGAATGCGGCGAAATCGCTGCGCGTGGGCAGGATCGCGGGACTCAATCCGTGGGACGCGGCCGGTCTCGAATGGGCGACCGCCTCGCCGCCGCCGCCCTACAACTTCCCACATATTCCCGTGGTGTCGAGCCAAAGCCCCCTGTGGGACAACCGCGCGCACCTGCCGGTGATGACCGGGCTGCGGGTGGACGACAGGGAAATGCTGCTCACCTCCGTCCTCGACGCCAAGCCAGACGTGCGGGAGCCGTCGCCCATTCCGACCATCTGGCCGTTCCTGGCCGCGATCGCGCTGACGGTGATGTTCGTCTCGTCCATATTTACGCCTTGGGCGGTGGTGTTAGGGGCCATCCCCGTCGCCGTCGCACTGACGCTATGGTTCTGGCCGAAGAACCCGACACTCGATCCCGAGCCGGTGATCGAATGATGCTGCGCCCGAAATTCAGCGGCGACCTGGCGGAGCTTCCGGCCACCGCCTACGGCCATCGCAGCCTCACCTGGTGGGGCGTCGTCGCCTTCTTCTTCATTGAAGGCGCCGGCTTTGCGATGGCGTTCGCCGCCTACTTCTTTCTCGCAGGGGTTGAGCAGGGCTGGCCGCCGGAACCGTTCGATCCGCCGGGCCTGCTGGCGGGGACGCTGTTCACCCTGGTCATGCTGGTGAGCGAGGTGCCAAATACTTGGATCAAGCACGCGGCTGAAAAGAAGGAGGTGCGAAAGGTACGGCTGGGGCTACTGCTGATGGTCGGCATCGGGGTCGTGCTTTTCATCATCCGCGGCTTCGAGTTTGCTTCGCTCAACGTGTGGTGGACCGACAATGCCTATGGCTCGATCATGTGGGCGCTGCTGGTGCTCCACACGCTCCACATCGCCACCGACTGGGTGGACACTGTCGTGCTCGCGGCCCTGATGCACACCAAGCACGTGGCGGAAGCGCGCCGGCACGTCGATGTTGCCGAGAACGCGATGTACTGGCGATTCGTCTGGCTGACTTGGCTGCCGATCTACGTCATGGTCTACTGGGTTCCGAGGTGGACCTCATGAGGCTCGCGCGCAAATCGGTGCGCCTGCTGGCGCCGTGGGCCGCTATGCTGGCGGCGGCGCTCGGCTGGTTCGGATCACAGCAGGCGGGCTCGGATTCCGTCATCGGCGACTGCCGCGACGCCGGCTGGTGGTGGATCGTGCTTATCAGCCTCTTCGGTCTCGCGCTCACCGCGGCCGGCGGCTTTCTGTCGCTCCGCATCTGGCGGCACGAAAAGGAAAGCCAGGGCGAGCAGTTCGTGGCGCTCGTCGGAATGATGACGGCGGGTGTGCTCGGCTTTGCGATCCTGCTGCAGACGCTTGCCAGTCTCATTATCCCAAGGTGCTTTGCGTGAGGCGCGGCATTGCCTTGCTCTTGTTTGCCGCGGCGCCTGCGGCTGCGCATGACGGCAATGTCCATGGGCCGGGCTGGATTACGGACTTGTGGGTGACGGGGCCGCTCGCTCTTACTGCGCTTCTATTCCTTGTTGGCTTCGCACGCCTGTGGCGTCGCTCAGACCTCGGGCGCAGCGCGCTGAAGCGCAGCTTCTGGCTCTTCGCCGCCGGCTGGACGACGCTGGCCGCCGCGGTCGTGACTCCGCTTCACGAGGCGGGCGAACGCTCGTTCACGATGCACATGATCGAGCACGAGCTGATCATGCTCGTCGCAGCCCTGCTGCTGGTCGCTTCGCGTCCCGGCGCAGCAATGCTTTGGGCGCTCCCGGCAGATTGGCGCCGGGCCTTAGGCAGCGTCGGTAACGACCTGCTGAGAAAGCCGTGGCGCTGGCTCACCGATCCCGTTGTCGCGACCGCGATACAGGCCGCCGTGATGTGGCTGTGGCACATGCCCGCCTTGTTCGACCGCGCGCTAGCGGCGGAGGGATGGCACATCGCCCAGCATCTCTCCTTCCTTGTCTCCGCGCTGCTTTTCTGGTGGGCGATGTCTTACGGGCGCAGCGGTCGGCACGGCTACGGCCTCTCGGCCATTTGCCTGTTCATCACCTCGCTGGTCGGTGGGGCGCTGGGCGCGCTGATGGCGTTCTCCGAGAGCCCCTGGTACGCTGGCTATGCTGCCATCGGCATGACGCCGATCGGCCTGACGCCGGCCGAGGACCAGCAGCTGGCGGGGTTGCTGATGTGGATCCCGGGCGGCCTCGTCCATGCCGGCGCCGCGCTCTTCTTCCTCTACAGGTGGCTGAAAGCCAGCGAGGGCCGACATGCCGCCACCGCGCACTAAGCAAGCCATCACGTTTGCCACGGTCGCGGCGCTGTTCGTCTGGGGCGCCGCGGGCCTGGCCGATTGGCGGCAGGGCGTGCGCGATGTGGAAATCAAGGCGGAGCTCATCACCGGCGGCAGCATCGCCCGTGGCAAGCAGGCATTCGCGCGTTACGGCTGCGGCAGCTGCCACACCGCCGCCGGTGTCGCGCAGGCGACCGGCACGGTCGGGCCGCCGCTGACCGGCATCACAGGCCGCGCGATCATCGGCGGGCGGCTCGAGAATAAGCCTTCGAACCTGATGCTGTGGATCAGGGACCCGCAGCACGTCTCGCCCGGTACCGCGATGCCTAGGCTGGGCGTCACTCCGGCTGACTCGCGCGACCTCGCCGCCTTCCTCTACACACAGACATGATCCGCTTTATTCTCGCCCTGCTGTTCCTGGCCTCAGCCGCAGAAGCGGACACGATCTATGTCTCCAACGAGGAATTGAACGTCATTCATGTCATCGACGGCGCAACGCTGAAGGAGACAGGCCGCATTGATATCGGCAAGCGCCCGCGCGGGCTCGCGCTCTCGCCGGACGGCCGGCTGCTCTACGTCGCCGTCAGCAACGACAACCGCATCAGCGCCGTCGAGCGCGCCACAGGCAAGCTGCTGGGGCACATCCCCTCGGGCCCAGACCCCGAGACCTTCGCCGTGTCCCCGGACGGCAAGCATCTCTACATAGCGAACGAGGATGACAGCCTCGTCTCCGTAGTCGACATCGAGAAGCGCAGCCTCATCTCCGAAATCACCGTCGGCGCGGAGCCCGAAGGAACGGCGGTCAGCCCCGACGGCAGGCTTGCGGTGCAGACGTCGGAAAGCACCAGCATGGCGCACGTCATCGACACGGCGACAGGTAAGGTAATAGACAATCTGCTGGTCGATACACGCCCGCGCTACGTGGCGTTCACGCCCAACGGAAAGCAATTCTGGGTGACCTCCGAGGTTCGGGCGACGCTCACGATGTTCGACACGGCGACGCGCAAGCAACTCGGCAAGGTGAACTTCCAGCAGGCGAGGCTGGTCGAGAGCGCCGCGTCGGACGTATTCGCGCAGCCCGTCGGCATCGTCTTCACCCGCGACGGCCGCCGCGCCTTCGTTGCGCTCGGTCGCGGCAAGCTGGTCGCCGAGATCGACCCGAAAACCTTCGGGATCGTCCACACCTTTCCCGTCGGCTGGCGCGCCTGGAACCTCGCGCTCTCGCCGGACGACAAGCGCATCTACACCGCCAACGGGCTCACCGGCGACGTGAGCGCGATCGACATCGTCGCGAACAAGCCGCTCGGAACCGTCAAGCTTGGCGGCAAGCCATGGGGGATCGTCGTCGCGCCATGATCGCTCTCCTCATCGCTGCCGCGCTCGCGGCCACGACAGCTCCGCAGCGGGAGCTCAGGGTCTGTGCCGACCCGAACAACCTGCCCTTCTCGAATGAGGCCGGCGAGGGCTTCGAGAACAAGCTCGCCGAGCTGATCGCGCGCGAGATGGGCGCGAAGCTCACCTATACTTGGCACGCGCAGCGGCGAGGCAATGTACGCGAAACGCTGAACGAGAAGCTTTGCGACCTTATTCCGGGCGTCGGCAGCAGCCTCGAGATGCTGGGCACGACCCGTCCCTATTACCGCTCCACCTACGTCGCCGTGGCGCGCACGGACCGGAAGCTAAACATCACTTCCTTCGACGATCCCCGGCTGGAGCAGCTGACGATCGGAGTGCAGCTGATTGGCGATGACGGCTCGAACTCGCCGCCGGCGCACGCGCTCGCGAAGCGCGGCATCGTCGGCAATGTCCGCGGCTACATGATCTATGGCGATTACGAACAGCCTGCCCCGCAGCAGGACATCATCAAGGCCGTTGCTTCGGGCGAGGTGGACGTCGCCTTCGTCTGGGGCCCGGTGGCAGGTTATTTCTCGGCTCGTCAGAGCGAAGCGCTGAACCTAATTCCCGTAGCGCCATTCGATGGGCCCCAGCTGCCGATGATCTTCGATATCTCAATGGGAGTCAGGAAGGAGGACCGCGCGCTGAAGGAGGAAATCGACCAGATTCTGGTGCGCCGAGGTAAAGATATCCGGGCAGTCCTGAGCCACTACAATCTTCCAATGCCTGTTGAGCGCAACTGAGGGATAGGGGCAGCGCACGAACACACTGAAACGATTGTGGACGGCAGGGATGAAGAGGCGCAGTTTTCCGTTGAAATTTGGGACGAGGTTGGACGATGACTAGGTCACTTCATGATTCTCTCACGGCGAAAACACGGGTTCGAGTCCCGTAGGGGTACCAGCGAAAATCAAAGAATTAGCGGCGCTCACGGCTGTGCGGAATGGCGATAGCGGCAATCGGGCGCTTCACCGAAACGCCTCGAACTTCGCGCGGGCCGCGCGCAAATAGGCGAGGGTGTCGGTCCGTTCGGTTTCGCTGTTATAATCGCCTCGCGCCTCGGCCGATGCGATCACGCGGTCCAGCCAGCGCACGAAATAGGCGGCATCGTCCGGGAACCGGGGCGTCGATCCTTCCATCTGGACGTAAACCGGCCCGGTTTCGGCATAGGGATAGAGGTCGAAGATCAGCGGGTTCGAGCGCTCGGCATAAGCGCGAAGCGTGACCCAGCCGCTTGAGGGCATGCGGATATCGCCGGCCGCGTCGGCCAATGTGCCGCGGCGGCCGACTTTCAGCTTCCGCAGCACCTTGCCGTTGTGGAGCAGCTCGAAATGGTCGACCGGTACGATCGAACGAAGCGAGGCGCGGAACCGCAACGTCCGGCCGGCCGGGACCCTGACCTCGCCGCCTGGGCGACGCCCCTCCATCTCCAACGCGAGCAGCGGTCCATTGGTGGCGAAGCTGCGGCCTTCCTTCACCGCACGGCGAAGCGCCCCGGCGTCGCCGGCGGAGACGCCGCTCACAAAGAGCCGGTTCAGCCCCACCGGCCCCCGCAGCGAGGCGAAGTTGGTCATCGCGTCGGTGCCGGCGCCCGGTGCGAGGCGAAAGCCGAGATTGAGGAGCCGGTGCCAGATGTCGGCAGAGGCCTTGTGGTCCGAAAAGCCGACCACCTCATAATAGTCGACGCGCCCCTGCGCGACGTCGGCAGGCAGGGCGTTGGTAAGGACCGGGTCGCTCTCCGGCCGCACCGGGAAATCGAACGGGTGGACGTAGCCGACGAGCCCCTTTTGCCGATGCGCTACGTCGGCAATGACTCCGTTATGGGGATAGGGGCTGGCGAGCGCGGTGCCGTCATAAGCGGTGAAGTCCGGCGTCACATAATGCTCGGCCAGATGCAGCAGGCCGAGATGGCCCCAATAGCTTGAATGATGCTCCTGGGCCTGGAGAATGGTGATTCCGGCCTCAGAATAAGGCGGGTTGGAAAATGTCGCGATGTCCGGGATCCGCTGCTCCTTATTGACCACCAGATTGTAGACGAAGTCGAGATCCTCAGCTTGCGCCTGAGCGGCCAGCGTCGCCGGAGTGGCGCGGTACCGCCCGCCATAATTCATGTGGACGTGGAGATCGGCGCTCGCCCATGGCCCCGACCATTCCGGCAGCCGCAGGGATTTGAGGCCGATCACCGCCGATGCCCCTGTCCCTGCCACCCTCACGGTGCGTGACTCGACCTCGCTCTCGAGCCCGCGCCACACGGTCATTCGGGCGACGCCGAGCGGCAGCGAGACCCTGCACGCGCCGCGGCAGTGGAAGTAGCGGGTCTCGGACCGCTGCCGGTTGCGGTCGAAGCCGTCGTCGGCATGCATCCAGAGGCTGTCGGGCGCGTAGAAGCGCCCGTTTGTGCCTGCGACGCTCACCCGCGCCGATACCGGGCGCCGCTGCTCGTCCAGAACTTGGATATGCAAATCTGCGCGCGGCACCCGATAATGCCGAACGCGCGGCTCGACCCGCTGCAGGGCGCCCCCGGCGAAAGTTTGCACCCACAGCTTCGTGTCGCCATCCTCGTTGCTGACGAAGGCGATACGGTCGCCGCGGGGCGACCATCGTGCGTCGGTCCGGTCGAAATCGCCGAACGTGAGTGGCAAGGGCGCCCCTCCGTCAAGGGTGGTCAGCCAAAGCTGATGCCATTGTCGGCCGCTATAGCTGGAGTAGAGGATGCGCCTGCCGTCCGGCGCCACTTCGGGTCTGGCGCGCCAGGTCGTCTCCTCCCGGTGGAGCAGCCGCGGCGGCTCGGAACCATCGGCGGCGACCGACCAGATGCCTCCCGAGCCGTAAGCCTTGTCGCGATTGGAAACGAAGACGATCCGCTTGCCGTCAGGCGTCCAGCTCGGGCTGATGGCATGGTCCCAGGCTGAGTAATAATAACGCTTCACCCCGCTCTTCCGGTCGGGAACCACCGCGCCGGCGACACCGAGCCGCGCCGCGAGGATCGCTGCTTTATGGAGGACGAAATGACCAGTCCCTTTAGTCGATACGAAGGCCAGAGTCCGGCCGTCGGGGGAATGCCTGGGCTCGACGTTGACGGCGCCGCCGACCGTCAGCTGCGTTTCGCGACCGTCGGCAAGGTTCAGCCGCCAAATCTCCATCGCGTCGTCCTGGTAACGGACGAACACCACCGAACGGCCGTCGGGCGACCAGTCCGGCTGGTGGTCGTAACCGGCCGAATGCGTGAGCTCGAACGCCTGGTCGCTGCCGATCTCCTGCCGCCACAGCGAGCCCGCCATGCTGTAGATGAGCGACTTGCCGTCGGGAGAGAAGGTCGGCGATGCCGGGCCGCTGGTCGCCTGCGGCAGGTACATCTCGCGATAATAATAGCTATGCGGCAGATCGATCTGCCGCAGCACCGGCGCGCGCTCGGCGGCCGCAGGGGCGGCGCCCGCCGCACACACGGCTACGGCCAGCACCATGCCGCAGCCTGCTCGAGCCCCATGTCGCGACCGCGCGCGCCCGATCATCGCTGCGCCTCAAGCAGCGCCAGCTCCAGGATTTCCATGGCCTCGTCGACCTGGGCCGGCGAGACGATCAGCGGCGGCATGAAGCGGACGGTGCTTTGTCCGCACGACAGCAGCAGAAGCCCGTTGTGGAAGGCGCGGTCGATCACCGCGTCGCACAGGGCACCGGCCGGAGCCCCGTCCGGCTGGACCAGCTCCATGCCGATCATCAGGCCCTTGCCGCGCACCTCTCCGATGGCGGGGTGACGGGCCTGGAGGTCACGCAAACGGCTCGTGAAATAGGCGCCGACCGCCTCGGCGTTGGCGGCCAGGCCACCGACCACCAAGTCGATCGTCGCGATCGCCGCGGCACAGCAAAGTGGATTGCCGCCATAGGTGTTGCCGTGCGCTCCGGGCTTCCACGTCTCCATCAGACGCCTGCGGGCAACCACCATGCCGATCGGCATGCCGGAGCCGAGACCCTTGGCAAGGGTCATGATGTCGGGTGCAACGCCGTCATGCTCGGCCGCGAACATCCTGCCGGTGCGGCCGATTCCCGACTGCACCTCGTCGAAGATGAGCAGGATGCCGTGCCGGTCGCAGAGCTCGCGCAGGCCAGCGAGGAACCCATCCGGCGGGACGATATAGCCGCCCTCCCCCTGGATCGGCTCGACCACGATCCCCGCCACCTCGCGGGCAGGCACGTTCGAGGCGAACAGCGTATGTTCGATATAATCGAGCACGGCCTTGCCCTGGTCGGTGCCCGCGAACAGCGGCCGGAACGGATTTGGGTAGGGAACGTGCGTCACTCCCGGCATTGTCGGGAAGAAGCCCTGCTGCTGGGTATATTTGCTCGACGTAAGGGCGAGCGCGCCCATCGTCCGCCCGTGAAAGCCGCCGAGGAAGCCGATGAAGCGGGACCGCCCGGTCGCGTGCCGCGCAAGCTTGAGCGCGCCTTCCACGGCCTCCGTCCCCGACTGGCAGAAGAAGCTCATCACCGGCTCGCCCATCGGCGCCAGCGACGCGATCCTTTCGCCCAGGATGATCTGCCGTTCGTGCCAATAATCGGACGAGATGTGGATGAAGTCGTCGGCGGCCGCGCGGATCGCCGCGATGACCTCGGCATGACAATGGCCGGTCGCGCACACCGCGATCCCCGCCGCGAAGTCGAGGAAGCGATTGCCGTCCACGTCCCAGACCTCGCAGCCGCGCCCGTGCGACATGACGAATGGATAGCCCCGCGGATAAGATGGCGAGACGACGGCGGCATCGCGGTCGATAAGGGCTTGCGCCTTGGGCCCGGGCAAAACGGTTCGGATTCGCCGGTCGGGCACCGATTGCCGTTCGATTGACTCCGCGGTCATGGGCTGGCCGTCCTCCCCAATGTGCGAGTCTTGGCGGAAGCGGCGTGGGCACGGCTGGTTCGCGCCCGAAGGTCGCGAAGAACGGCGAGTTCGCCACTGGCCGGCGGCGGCAGCACCTGCAGCTCTCCGTCGATTCTCAGTGGCCAGCCGGTGGCGGCCCTGATCGCTTCCACCTCGGCATGCTCGTAGCGTGCGGTCAGCCGCAATTCTCCGGTCGCAGGGTCGGGCTTCAGCATGCCGAGATCGGTGATCACCGCCTGCGGGCCCGCCCCCGGCATTCCGTTGCGTGCACCGCCGCCGTCGAAGAACCCGCCGCTGGTGCGGAAGTCGAGCTCGGCGACGAACGAGCGCGGCGACTGGGACAGCACGACGAAGGTTTGCCGCGCATGGGCCGCGATCTCGGGCGCTCCGCCGGCGCCCGGCAGCCGGGTACGGGGAGATGCATAGTTACCGATCACGGTGGAATTGAGGTTTCCGAAGCGGTCGATCTGCGCGGCGCCGAGGAAGCCGACGTCGATGCGGCCGCCTTGCAGCCAGTAGGAGAAGATCTCCGGCAGCGGCACCAATGCGGCCGCGGTCTCGGCGAGCTCACCGTCGCCGATCGACAGCGGCAGCACCTCGGGCCGCGCGTCGATGCAGCCCGATTCATAGATCAACACGGCGCCCTTGGCGTGCGTCATGCGGGCGAGGTTGGCCGCGGCCGAGGGCACGCCGATGCCGACGAAGCACACGCAGCCCGGCCAGAGCAGGCGCGAGGAGGCCACGATCATCATCTCCTCGGCGGTATAGTTCATGCGGCCTCCCTGAGGCTGTCCAGGAATTCGGCATGATCGCGGCTCGACAGCACGTGCCGCTCGATCCACGCGCGGAAACGATCGCGGTCGCGGGAGATCGCGTCCCATGCCATGTAGAAGGCATTGTCGCGCGCATAATAGCCCTGGGCGTAGGACGGAACCGCGCCGCGAGGAACCACCGCGATCGCGCCCACCATCCAATGCGGCAGCACGATGGCGTTCATCGGCGCGTCCAGCGAATCGACCCGTTCCTCCACCGTCACCAGCACCGTCTTGGCGGCCAGGGCCGCTTCCTTGCTTGCCCCCACGATTCCACGGATCAGCACGTTGCCCGAGCGGTCCGCCGCCTGCGCGTGCAGGATGGTGACATCCGGATGAAGCGCGGGCACCGCCGCAAGCCGCTCCCCGGTGAACGGGCAAGTGACGCTGCGGATGTCGTCATTGACGTCCGGAAGATCCGATCCGAGGTAGCCTCGCAGCACCCCGAACGGCAGGCGCGCCGCGCCAGCGCAAAAAGCGGCAGCCATCCCGGCATGCGAATGCTCCGACAGGCGGAGCGGCGCCGGCCAGCCCCGCTCCACGGCGTCGCGCAGGCGATGGAGCGAGCCCACCCCCGGATTGCCGCCCCACGAAAAGGTGAGCCGCGTGGCGCAGCCCATGCCGATGAGCTGGTCATAGATGATGTCCGGGGTCATCCGGATAAGGTGCAGGTCCCGCCGCCCCTGGCGCAGGACTTCATGCGCGGCGGCGAAAGGGATGAGGTGGGTAAAGCCTTCCATCGCGACGCTCTGCCCGTCCTCGACATGCTCGGCGATCATCTCGCTCAGGCTGACGAAAGTCACGGCCGGTCCACCACGGTCTGCGACTGCTCCCGCTGATATTGCGCGAGATAGTAGAAGGAGGCGATCCCCTTGCCGGTCGAGCTCGACCCCTTCCATCCGCCGAACGGCTGATAGCCGGGCCAGGCGCCGGTGGTCGCGCCCTGCGGACGGTTGGCGTAGGTGACGCCGGCCTCGATCCGGTCCTGGAACCAGCGGACGTCGTCATCGTCGCCATAGACGCCCGCGGTCAGCCCGAAGGGGCTGTCATTGGCGCGCGCCATCGCCTCTTCCCGGCTGCTCACGCGGGCCATCATCACGGCCGGCAGGAACATCTCGCGGGCAAACAGCGGGTGGTCCGCTTCCGCCTCGGCGAGCACGGGCTCGACGAAGAAGCCGCTCGCCAGCTCGCCGCCCGCGAGGCGCTGCCCGCCAGTCACCAGGCGGGCGCGGTTGCCGGTCAACTGCTCGCAAACCCCAGGATAGCGGGCATAGGCGGCTTCGGTGGTCACCGGGCCCATCCAAACCTCCTTCCGGCGCGGATCTCCGACCTTCAGAGCGGCGGCGGCGGCGGCGATGCGGTCGCTGAGCTCGTCCGCCACCGGGGCCTCGACATAGAGCCGGGACAGCGCCGAGCATTTCTGCCCGCTCATGCCGTAGGCGGAGCGGACGATGCCGCTGGCCGCCCGCTCGAGGTCCGCGCGCTTTGTTACGATGCAGGCATTCTTGCCGCCCATCTCGCTGATGCACGGACGCGGATAGTCCTTGTCGGCCAGCCTCCTGAGAATGCTCATGCCGGTCGCATAGGACCCGGTGAACGTCACGCCGCCCACCGCATGGTGGGCGATCATCGCCTCGCCGACGGCGCCCGGGCCGTTGATGTAGTTGAACACGCCGGGCGGCACGCCGGCGTCGTGCAGACAGTCGGCAAGCAGCCTGCCGGCCCAAGGGGTCTCCTCGGAGCCTTTGAGGACGACGGTGTTGCCGGTGACCAAGGCCGCGGCGACCGGTCCACCCGCCAACGCGAACGGGAAATTGAACGGCGCGATCACCACCCACGCGCCATAGGGCCTCATCACGCTGCGGTTGTGCGATGCATAATCCGGGAGCGGATCGTCGGGCAGCACATGCTCGTAATAAGCGTGCTGCTCATAATCGTCGGCGTACAGGGCGAAGAAGTCCGCCGTCTCCTGCACCTCACCCAGCGCTTCGAGGCGGTTCTTGCCAACCTCCAGCACCAGCGCGGCGGCGATATGATACACCCGCTCCTCGATGAGCGCGGCGACCCGGCGCAGCAGCGCCACGCGCTGGTCGGCCGGCGTGTGGCGCCACCTGTCGAAGCTATTCCGGGCCGCGTCCATCGCCCTCGTGACCTCGTCCGCGCCGGCGACCGCGAACTCCCCGAGCAGCAGACGCCGGTCGATCGGGCTGTGGCGGCGCTCGACGGCCCCGCCAACCTGGTCTGCCCCCTGGATGTAAAGGTCGTGAGTGGCCCCGACCCGTCCCATCACCTGATCCAGCGCCCGCTCGAAATGCTCGTGCATCTCGGGCGGGGGATCGAACATGGTCGAATAGGTCAGCTTGAAGCCCACGTTTGATCCACCTTCCATAGCAGCCGCTCGAGCAGGCTGAGCGCATCGTCCAGCTCCTGATGGCCGATCACCAGCGGCGGCGCGAGGATGACCAGATTGCCGCGCACCGCGAAGGAGGTGCCCGCGGCCAGCCCCTCGCGCACCAGGTCGCCGAGAAGCGGATGCGTTTCCGGCCACGGCGCCAGCGGCTCCTTCGTGGAGCGGTCGCGCACCAGCTCGACGACTGCGAACAAGCCATGCCCCCCGCGCACGTCGCCGATCACCGAGACCCGCTCCTGCATGTCGCGCAGCCGCCTGAACATATGTTCGCCAAGGCGCCGCGACCGCTCGATCAGGCCGCCCTCCTCATAGGCCCCAATGGCGGCCAGCCCGGCGGCGCAGCAGAGCGGATGGCCGCAATAAGTGAGACCGCTGTTCAGCATCTTGCCGTCGAGGGCGCGGGCGACATCGGCGCTGACCACGACCGCCCCCAGCGGCAGATGAGCCCCGGTAAGCCCTTTGGCGAGACTCATCAGATCCGGCCGTGCCGCCGCCCCGTGACGCTGCCAGGCAAACCACTCGCCGCACCGGCCGAACCCGCTCATCACCTCGTCGGCGATCAGCAGCACCGAACGCTCGCGAGTGACCCGGCGCAGCGCCGGCCAATAGCTGTCGGGAGGCACGATGCCGTTGGTGCCCGCATTCGGCTCCACCAATATGGCCGCGACGCGCTCGGCGCCCTGCTCGTCGATCAGGCGGGCAACCTCGGCAGCCGCGCTGACGCCGCTCTCCGTAGCCTCGACCGACCCGAACGGACAGCGATAGGCGTAAGGCGGCTCGGCGCGCACGACGTTGAACGCCGCCGGATCGACTTCGTCCTTTACGCGCGCGTCTCCCGACAGCGCCATCGCCGCGTAGCTGGCGCCATGGTAGGAGCGTTCCCGCGTGACGATCGTCCCGTGCGGCAGCCCCGTGGCGAGCCGCGCGAGCTTTACCGCATGCTCGTTGGCATCCGCTCCGCCCAGGGTGAAGAAGACCCGCCCCCCGTCGAACCCCGACAGGTCCAGCAGCCGCTCGGCGAGCAGCCGCCGCGGCTCCGCGCCCCACGCTGCCGTGACGAAGCAAAGCCGGTCCGCCTGCTGCTTGATCGCCTCGACGACGCGCGGATGCTGGTGCCCGAGGTTGCAGCACTCGGACAGGCTGCTCATGTCCAGATAGCGCTTCCCCTGCTCGTCCTCGAACCAGGCCCCTCCGCCGCCCACCACGGTGGGAGCATCCCAATCGCGTTGGACGCACCAGCTGTGCAGCACAGTCTCGCGTTCGTTCAGCACCGCCGGACGCCCCCGCGGGACATTCGGCACGATGTCCCGCCCGCATAAGGCAGCCGAGGCGGCGGGGCTGTCAAGCGCGGTGAAACCCGGCCCGGCGCCCCCGGCACGAGCTCCGCTCACTTTGCGTCCTTTGAGCGGCGCGTCGGGACGGCCTCCACCCGGATGATGGTGCCGGCCGCAAAGTGCCTGGCGGCTCGCGCTAAGTCGGCGCCCGTCACGTTCGCGAGCGCACGCCGAAGGTCGGCATGACTGGGCAGCCTGCCGAATTGCATCCACTGTCGTGCAAGCTTGCCGGCGATCTCGGCGTTCGTCTGCGCCTCACTGAGATCCCGACCCAGCAGGTGCTGCCGCGCGGCGTCGAGCTCCTGCCGGCTTGGAGGATCGCGCGCCAGACGGAGGATCTCGGCGCGCAGCAGAGCCTCCATGGCGTCGATCTTCTCGGGGTCGACGCCGGAGGAGAGCGTGATCCACCCGCTCCGCCCGTCGCTGCGATAGTCGGTGCTGAGCCGGTAGACGAGGCCGCGCTCGCCGATCGCGACTCGCCCGAGCCGGCCTTCATAGCCGTGCGCCAGGACGTACAGCAGCATGCGCCAGGCCAGCCCGTCCTGCGTGCCCGGAGCGGGCGCCTGGACGATATAGCCGATCCTCGCCTGCGACAGCGGCTTGTCGATCCGTTCGGTCTGCACCGCAACTTGACGGCCGGCGGGGGTTAGCGGAGACCGAGCGGGCGGCTCCGCGCGCTGGGGTGCCGGAACAGCCCCGCCCACTAGGCCGTCGAGCATCGGCAAGACGGCCGCAGGGTCGAGATTCCCGCTGGCGACGATCAACAGCGGCGCCGGACGGGCGATTCGCGGCGATCCGATCCGGCGGGCGAACGCTTGCTCCATCCGCACCTCGGGGCGGTCGCTGGGCGGCTCCGGCTCCCCGGCACGGACGCTGTTCAGCGCCTCCGCCAGCTCGGTCATTCCCGCGGCGACTTCGCTGCCGAGCATCGAGCGCGAGAGCATAGAATGGCCGAGCAGCGGACTGTCGGGATCGCCCGCTTCGGCCGGCCCCGACAGCACGAGCTTGAAGACTGCGGTTGGCGACAGCGACGATTGCTGCACGATCACCGGTACGCCGCCTCGAGTTCGGGCGATGACAGGGGCTGGGAGCTTCACGCCCGCCGACGGGGTCACCGGACGCGCTGCCGCAGACCGCGCATGGCCCGCCCCCAGCTGGAGGGCCGTGGCGGCTTCACCGGGCACATACCAGGCGATCGTTCGACGGCCGGGGTCCAGATAGGCATGCGCGACGCGCTGGACATCGCCTGCGGCCGTTGCTCCGACCTGGTCGGCGAGCGTCAGGAGCGTGCGGTAGGCGCCCAAGCCTTCGAAAAACGCAAGCACGTGGGCCGCATCCTCGGTGCTTTCCACATCGAATGCCAGCTGCCGGAGGACCGCCTTCTTCGCCGCCGCCAGCCTCGCCAGCGACGGGAGCTCGGCGCGAAGCACCGCCAGCCGGCGATCGAGCTCCGCCTCCAGCGCCTTCTCGTTGGCGTCCGGCGCGATCGAGCCCGAGATCATGAAAAGATAGGGATCGGCGGTGGGGATGAACCAACTGGTGAGATCGGCGGCCGCGCCGTGAAGCCGAGTTCCGGGCATGGCCGGCGTGCCCCAGTCATTCTGGTCGAAATTAACCCCGGCGCCGCCGGCGGCCAGCTGCTGGAGCACCAGGAAGGCGGCGAAATCCGGATTGGAAGCGGCGGGTGCCGGGTGGGCAAGCTTGAAATAGCGCCGGTCGACCGGCCCGGTGATCCGGGTGCGCCGCTCGCCCGTCTGCGGCGGCTCGACCGCGCCGGACCGCCGCGGCGGCGCTCCCGCGGGCAGGCTGCCGAAATGCTTGCGGACCGCGGCCATGGTGCCGGCGGCATCGATGTCCCCAACGATCGCGAGCACGGCATTGCCCGGCAGATAGTGCCGCCGATAAAAATCGCGCGCATCGGCGGGGGTAAGCGCGGCAACGTCGCTCTCATAGCCGATCGTGTTGTTGCGATACGGATGCGCGTGGAGCGCAGCAGCGGCAATTGCATCGAAGAGCACGCTCTGCGGATCGTCCTGATAGCTGTGCAGCTCGGTGAGGACAGCCCCCTTCTCCGCCTCGACGCCGGCCGCGTCGATAGTGACGCCCGCCATCCTGTTGGCCTCGATCCGGAGCAGCAGGTCGAGCCCGTCGCGAGGCATGGTCGCGTAGAAGGTCGTCTGATCTATCCAGGTATAGCCGTGCCATTCCCCGCCGCCGTCGTAGATCGCCCGGGTCGCGGCGGCGTCGGGGAAGGAGGCACTCCCCCGGAAAGCGAGATGCTCGACGAAGTGGGCCAGGCCGGTCTTGCCCGCGCTCTCGTCGCGGGCGCCGCTCTTGTAGAGCATCTGGACGCTGACCACCGGAAGGCTGCGCTCCTCGAGGATGATCACCGTCATCCCATTCTCCAGCCGCTGGACGCCCGCGCGCCGGAGATCCAGGCTCGCTGGGGCGGCGGGTGCGACGGCAGATGGGAAGAGCAGCGCAACCAAGAGGGTCATGCCCGCAGCGGACACTCCAATGAGCCTGCGCATCACCCGCCCGACCGCCGTCGCCGCACCCGGCCCCGACGCAGATCGCGGATGATCTCGGCCGCCGCATTGTGGCCGGGAATGCCGGTAACGCCGCCGCCCGGATGGGTCGAGGAACCGCACATATAGAGGCCGTCCAGCGGTCCCCGGTAATCCGCGTGGCCAAGCATCGGCCGGGCGCTGAACAGCTGGTCCAGCCGCAACTGCCCGTGGAAGATGTCGCCGCCCACCAAACCGAACTTTCGCTCGAGATCCAGCGGCGAGAGGATCATCCGCCCCAGGATCGAGGACCTGAAGTTCGGTGCATAACGGGTGACCGTATCGATGATGGCGTCCGCCGCCTGCTCGCGCTCGTCATCCCAGCTGCGGCCGCGCGGCAGCTCCGGCGCGAAATGCTGGCAAAACAGGCTGGCGACATGTTTGCCCGGCGGCGCGAGGCTGTCGTCGATCACGCTCGGCAGGTGCATCTCGATCGCCGGCCGCCGGGCCCATCCGTGACGCCGTGCGTCCGCGAACGCCTGATCCAGATAATCGAGCGACGGGGAGATCAGAATGCTCGCGCCGTGGTGGCGGGCCGGTCCGGCGGACGGCAGGCAGGTGAAGTTCGGCAGCTCCGAGAGGGCGACATTCATCCGGAAGGTGCCGGATCCGCTTTTCCAGCCGCGAAGCCGCGCGACGAACTCGGGCGGCAGCTTGTCGCTCGGGATCATCCTCCCGTAGAGAAGTTGCGGATGAACGCTCGAGACAACGCCGGCGGACCGGAGCTCGACCCCGTCAGCGAGCCTCACGCCCCGCACTTTTCCATTGTCGACGAGCACCTGCGACACCGGGCTGTCCACGCGAATGGCGGCGCCGGCTTCCGTGCAGGCCGCCGCCATGGCCTGCGTGATCGCCCCCATGCCTCCTATCGCGTGACCCCAGGCGCCCGCGACACCGTTCACCTCACCGAACACGTGATGGAGCAGAACATAGGCGGTGCCCGGCGTGTAAGGACTCGCATAATTGCCGGTCATCGCGTCGAAACCGAGCACGCCCTTCAGCACGTCCGTCTCGAACCAGCCGTCGAGAATCTCGCCGACGCTCTTGCCGAACAGGTCGACCAGATCGCGCTGGGCCTCGATGCCGATCTTGCGCACCGCATTGCCGAGCACGATCCCGCGAAGCATGTCGCGGAGCCCGCCGCCGACGTTCGGAGGGGTCTTGTGCAGGGTCGCGCGCAGCACCTCCACCAGAGCATCCAGCCGGCGATGATAAAGCGGCCATGCGGCGGCATCCTTGGCCGAGAAGCGGGCGATCTCGCGCAGATTCTCCTGCTCGTCGCGGCCGGTGAGGAAATAATTGCCATCTTCCAGGGGCACGAAATAGGCCATTGGCCGGATCCGGATCTCGAGCCCGTGCCTGGCCAGCTCCATGTCTTGGATCATCGTCCGGCTGAGCAGGCTCACCGCATAGCTCGCGGCCGAGTTGCGGAAGCCCGGGTGGAACTCCTCGGTGACCGCGGCGCCGCCGACGATCCCCCGCCGCTCGAGCAGGCAGACGCGGTAACCGGCTCTTGCCAGATAATAGGCGCAGGTCAGTCCGTTATGACCGGCGCCGATCACCAGCAGATCGAATGACTCGGTCGCTGCCATCGGCTTCCTCGGATGGTGGCGCTCGGCGAAGCAATTTCCTGTTGCCCCGTTGAACCGCCTGTTGCACTTTCGATTCCGACCACTCGCAAGTCAATCGCCTGGGCAGCTGCTAAGGAGCGAAGGATGAGCCCCGCCGTCCGCCCTCCGGCGCCTTCCGGGGAATGCCCTGGCCCGGCTCCGGCCACGGAGCGGCGCAAGCTCGGCCGCTGGATGGCCACGTCGCTCGTGGTCGGCAACATGATCGGATCGGGCGCCTTCCTCTTGCCCGCGACGCTGGCGCCGCTCGGATGGAATTCGGTCGCCGGCTGGGTGCTGACGATCGCCGGCGCCCTGTGCGTCGCCGGCGTGTTCTCGTGGCTGGTTCGGTCGATTCGCGGCGAAGGTGCCCCCTACGCCTATACTGAGGCTGCCTTCGGACCGCTGGCGGCGTTCCTGGTGACGTGGAGCTACTGGATCTCGCTGTGGATCGGAAATGCGGCCATCGCCGTGGCCTCGATCAGCTATCTCAGCGTGCTGGTGCCCGAACAGGCGGCGCTTCCCGGCGCCGGACCGGCGGCGACCTGCGTGCTGGTCTGGTTGCTGACGCTGGTCAATCTGGCCGGGGTCAGGGCGGCCGGCAGCGTCCAGCTGGTGACGACAGTGCTGAAGCTGGTCCCGCTCGCTCTGGTCATCTTGCTGGGCGGGTTCGCGCTTGCCTCCGGAGACGCCCATCTGCGACCGCTCGAACCGAACGCCCTTTCCGGCGCCAGCGTCACCGCCGCCGCGACCTTGACGCTGTGGGCGTTGCTGGGCCTGGAATCGGCCGCGGTGCCGGAAGGGAAGATCAAGGATCCGGAGCGGACCATCCCGTTCGCAACGATGTGGGGCACGGCTGTCACCGGCCTGATCTACCTGGTCACCTCGTCGGCGATCGTGCTGCTGATGCCGGTCGAGGTCATTTCGGCGTCCGGCGCGCCCTTTTCCGACTTCGTCGAGCGCTTCTGGGCGCCGGGGCCCGCCCTCCTGATTGCCCTGTTCGCGGGCATCAGCTGCATCGGCGCGCTCAACGGATGGATATTGGTGCAGGCGGAGCTGCCCTATTCCATGGCCCGCCACGGCGCTTTTCCGAAGTGGTTCGCCGCGGAATCGGCGACCGGAACGCCCGCCCGCGCGCTGATCGTGTCGAGCCTCCTGATGACGATCGTCGTGCTGCTCAACTATGCCAAGTCGATGACCGAGGTATTCAGCTTCTTGTTGCTGCTGGCCACCGCCACGACCTTGTTCATGTACCTCGCCTGCTCGCTGGCGGCATTGAAGCTCGCGGGGCGAAGCGCTCTCAGCCGCTCGCGTGCGCTCCCCTGGATCGCGGGTGTCGCCGCCGTCTATGCGCTGTGGACGATCTACGGCGCCGGCGGCGAGGCAGTGGCCTGGGGCGTCGGCCTGCTGATCGCGGGAATTCCGGTTTACGGCTTCATGAGCCTGGCGCGGGGCCGCCAATCGTCGCAAAGCGGCTGAGCGAAGGAAGGAGCGACGTCGCGGCTGCTTTGTCGCTCCTTCCTTCGCTCAGCTCAAGATTGCGGCCAGGCCTTAGGCGGTTGCCCCTTCCTTGACTGGGCGCAGCTCGACGTAGAGCGATGCCAGCATCGTGGCCGCGAGCAGCGCCGCGACGCTTCCCAACAACGAATCGGTGACTAGAGCATTGGTGGGTCAGATTGAATCGTCACCCCGGACTTGATCCGGGGTCCGCCTTCTTCCAATCACGGTTTTAGACGGAAAGAAGGCGGATGCCGGATCAAGTCCGGCATGACGAGGGAATGTAAACCTCAGGCGATTATATACCTTGCAAACAGAGCGCGAGGCTACTGCTGGATCTCGATGATAGTTGCCTTGCCGGTTCGGCTGTCCACGTCGATGGTTACCCCGCCGCAGCCGCCACCGATCTCGACCCGCCACGTGTCGTCACGTCGCTCGGCTTTTACGTCTCCCCCGTGGTGTTTCATCTGGGGGAGGGCTTTTGTGAGTTCCGCGTTGGCTGCCTCGATTGCCTCACTGGCAGTTAACTCGCTGTGGCTGTGGCATCCGGCTAGGAGCAGAACGGCTACCGCCCAAGCTTTCACTCCGGCTTCTCCGGCTTCGGACTCGCCACCTTCCGCAGCCGCTCATCCCAACGGGCTTCGTCCTCGTCGCAGCCTAGCTGGCGAGCGGCTTCGCGGAATTTGTTGGTCTGGGATTTCTCTCTATCCGTCATCCTCGTCCTCGTCTGCGAGCACGGCTCGCTGAGCCTCTAGGAGCTTAATCAGCTTACCGATCTCCTTGGCGCCCATCTCCCCCCCGCTAACGAGAAGACGAACCTTGGTCTCACGGCCAACGAGATTGCTGATCCATTCTGTCTCGCCCGGACGCGCCTTCTCCTCCGACGTCGGCGCGAACTCAAACACCGGAGGTGTTATCACCGCGGCGCCTCGTTCTTCAACAATGACTTCACCCATCGGAATACCAGTCTTGCTACCTTCGATGGCTACCCACTGGCCGTCTGGTGACACACCACGGATGCGCATCGGTGTTTCGAACTGGAGCGTGCCGCCGGACTCCCACTGAACGAGATCACCGACTTTAGCTCCGCCGTATACAGGCTCCTCCTGATGCGGCGATTCCGATTCTGAGCCCGTTTCGACCCCTGCGCCACCACTTTCGAAATCTTTGTATTGCTCCAAAAATCGGAAAGTTTCGAAGAAGGCGTTCATGACGGGCGGGATGGCGACATTGTTGAAGCCCTCGCGCACGAGGTAGGACCGCAGCGATTCCTCGGACACGTGGCCGGGGAAACGTGCCCGAAGTTCCTTGAACACCTGAGGGTGCATCCCAGCTGACCAGAGAGCCCGCGCCTCGCTCGTCGGGTCCGTGGGATCGGGATGGAGAATGTCCACCGCCAGTTGGCTTACACGCAGCTCTCCCTTCCCCGTCTTCTCTGTCAGACCATAGTGGGCCAGCGATCCGAGCGCCTTGTCCGAAGCGCCGCTCTGACCCGAGTAGCCGATGTGCTTCGCCGCCGTGATGCGGTCGATTGGGTTTCGCCGGTCGGCCTCGAACATCTTCCGGATGGCCGCTATAGCCTTGGGCAGGGACAGGTTCGGGTAACCAGGACTGTTGCTGCGTGCCACCTCATCCTCCATCTCTCATCGGGCCGCTTAGGCCGTGAGGAAGCAATTAAGAGGACACAAGTAAGAAATCAAGCTTTTCCCGCTTGACGAAGCGCCGGGCGCCATGGCATCTGCCGACTTCGAAAGGAGCTGGACCATGTTGAGGAGAAGAGTCGCTCTAGCCGCTGTCACGCTCACGGACGCGGCGCGGGCTAAGTAGAGAAGCCGCCACACCCCGGCCAGGGTCGGCGGCTTCGAAGTGGGCCAATCGAGTTCGAACCAAAACTGGCGGCGGTGCACATAGCATCGCCGCCTTTCTTTTGGAATGCCCCTTATTACGATGAGGTTTACAGCGCCATCGGGAGCGCTGTCGGGCCATCGCGAGAGGCCGTCCCGTGGGATTAGAAACCAGCCCTTTGATAGGTGAGGCGGCGGCCGATGATGCCCTTAAGAGCCTGGGTGCTCCGGTCGCCGTCGTTGTAGCCGGTCGCCTCACGGAAGCTGTAGCGGAAATCGTACTCTGCCAGATAGCGGTGGAGGTGCTTCTTGCCGCAGTGCTGATGGACGCCCTTCATGCCGCGTTTGAAGATGCTGAAATAGCCTTTGATGGTCTTGGTGTGAACCTCGCCTTCTATAACTTCTGCCGCATCCACGAGACGCTTCGCATGTCCCCGGCGATGGCCGCTGGCGTGACGGATCGGCTCTGGTCGCTGGAGGATATCGTCGCTAAGATCGATGCGATGGCCCCGGCGCCTAAGCCGCGCGGACCTTACAAAAAGCGGGCGGCTTAATCGTCGTCGCGAGGGTTGGCGAAATGCCGGTCCCTGATCACACGCATTAACGCCAAAGCCGCGATGATCCCTATCAGCACTACGATTTCCATGCGCCGCCTATTATCACACGCGACGTAGCACCAAAATTCAACCGAGACACCATCCGCGGCTGCTTTGTCCGCTTCCTCGCTCAGTCGAAGATTGCGGCCAGACCTTCGGCGGTTGCCCCTTCCTTGACTGTGCGCAGCTCGACGTAAAGCGATGCGAGCATCGCGGCCGTGAGCAGCGCCGCAACGCTTCCCAACAGTGAATCGGTGATCAGTGTCGCTGTCGCCGCGTCGATCCCAACAAGCCCGATCACGAAGCTGAGGCACAACCAGCTCCCGAAATAGGCGGCCCCGAACAAGAGCAGCAGCAGGAAGATCCTGCCCCGCGATCCTTTGGTCAGCTCACGGCTGCGCCGCATGCTGTGGATCACACCGCCGCGCTCCTCGACCAGTGCCGGCACCGCCACGATCAGCATCAGGTAGATGATGATCCCCGGCACCACCAGCAGGATCAAGCCGAGGATGGTCAGGATCCAGCTCAGGATGGCCAGCCCGATCATCGGCAGGATCATCTTGAGCGAGTCGATCAGGATTGCGACGATGTCAGGTTCGCGGCCGCTGAGGTCGAGCACGACAACCCGCACCAATGCGGCCTGAAGCAAAGAACCGCAGACCGCGGCGACCAGCACTGACAGCCCGTAGCCCGGCGCGGCCGTGAAGGGCCCGCCGGCCGCCAGCGAATCCAGCAAATAAGACGTCAGGAACGTGGGCACTCCGCCGAGCAGCAGGGCGAGCCCGGCAAAGGCGGCGGCGTGCCGGCCGATCGCCGCGAAGCCGCGCTGGATCACGCTGCCGATGTCGATCTTGCCGTCCGATGAAGCTGAGCTGGCCATCTGCTTTTCCGCTAGAGCATTGGTGGATCAGATTGAATCGTCACCGGCATGACGTGGGAATGTAAACCTCATCTCAGACTGCTGTAGCGGCATGCTTCTCCATCGCTATCCTCTTGTCCAGAGCCGGACGCTCGCGGTCGAGGCTCTTGCTACCCGGCGCGGCTTGCGTAGAGTGAGGCGGGGCGCCGATGCCTCGCAGGGGGATCAAGTGGCGCGCAGGCCGGCGGCAGGCATGGATCCGGTCCAGGGCACGGATTTCGCGGAGGCGCACGATTTCGCGGAGGCGCACAGGGCGCTGCTCGCGGACAAATCCATCCAGTTCGATTTTCCCCGCCACGAGCCCTTGAAGGTGCCGGATTGGCTGGCCTGGCTGAGCGACTTGCTGAGCCGCAGCTCGCCCACCCTGAGGGTCCTGTTCTGGTCGATCGTGGCCGCGGCGATCCTGTTCGTCCTTTACATCCTGGTCCGTCGGCTGTCGGGAGCGTCCTGGCCGTGGCCCAAGGCGGCGGCGGACGCGGAACAACCGGGTGACTGGCGGCCGGAGGAGGCGCCGGCCCGAGCGCTGCTCCGGGAGGCCGACGCGCTCGCGGCCCAAGCCCGCTTTTCGGAAGCTGCGCACCTCCTCCTGTTCCGCAGCATCGAGGAGATCGACAGCCGTCGCCCCGATCTCGTCCGTCCCGCCCTCACCAGCCGCGACATCGCCGGGGCCCCGGCCTTGCCGCCCGGGCCGCGCCGGGCCTTTTCGGCGATCGTGATGCTGGTCGAGCGCAGCCTGTTCGCCGGCCGCGACCTTGCGGAGCAGGACTGGCGGCAATGCCGCGCCGCCTACGAGGAATTCGCTTTCGCCGGAGCATGGCGATGACCACCCAGGAGGCGAGCGCCCAGCCGTTCAACGTGCGCGTCGTCGTCGGGCTGATCGCGGCGGGAATCGTCGCCTTTTCCGCCTTTCTGCTGCTTTCGGCTTATGCGAGCGATTTTCGCACCAGCCGCGACGGGCGGGCCCACGCACTCTCCGTCTCCGCCGTCGGATTTGCCGGCCTCGTCAAGTTGCTCGAGGCGGTCGGCGAGCGGCCGAGGCTGATCCGCTCCGAGGCGGATTATCAGACCGAGGATCTGATCGTCGTCGCGATCGAGGACCGCACCGATTCCGAGCTCCTCGCCGACCTGCTCGAGTTCCGCGGGTCCCGACCCACCCTCCTGATCCTGCCCAAATGGATGACCCTGCCGCATCCGGACGAGACAGGCTGGGTTTCCAGGCTCGGCCCCGCCAACACGAATCACACTGCCAAGTTGCTGAGCGAGGTGAGCGAGGTGGAGCTCGGCCAGTCGGCATCGCGCCAGCCGGCCCGGGCGGCGGGCCGCGATTTCCTGGAGGGACTCGGCCTTCGCGCGCCCGCCTTCGCCAGGACGGTGTCGGGAAAAGAATTGTCCCCGCTGCTCGCGGTGCAGCCATCGGGCGACGCGGTGATCGCCCGGATCGGCGAGAGGCCGCTCTACCTGCTCGCCGATCCGGACCTGATCAACAATCATGGCCTGCGCGATCGGGCGGCGGCGCGCGCGGCCGTCGCGATCATCAGACAGCTCAACTCGACCGGAGGGGAAGGCGTGGCGTTCGACCTCACCCTCAACGGCTTCGCCCGCAAGCCCAACGCGCTGAAGCTGATGTTCGAGCCGCCCTTCCTGGCCTTGACCCTCGCCCTCTTCGTGGCCGCGCTGCTGGCCGGGCTGCACGGCGCGTTCCGGTTCGGCCCCGAGCGGCAGGAGGGCCGCGCCATCGCCTTCGGAAAGTCGGCGCTGGTCGAGAACAGCGCGGGGCTGATCCGCATGGCGCGGCGCGAGCACCGCGCCGGCGGCGCCTATGCCGAAGTCGTGCGCGAGGCGGCCGCCCGCGCCGCGGGCGCCGCCGGGTCGCTTGCCGGGCCTGAGCTCGATTCCTATCTCGATCGGCTTTCAAAGCCCGGTGGGCCGACGTTCAGCGAGCTTGCCGCCCGCCTGCGCGACGCCCGCGACCGCTTCGAGCTGGTCGGCGCGGCCCGCGCCTTGTTTCTGTGGAAGAAGGACATCAACCAGTGAAGGTAAGCGACCTCAAGGCCCTGGCCGACCGCGTCCGTACCGAGATCGGCCGCGCCATCGTCGGCCAGGAGGAGGCGATCGAGCTGATGCTGATCGCGCTCTTCTCCTCCGGCCACGTCTTGCTGGAAGGCCCGCCCGGCACCGCCAAGACCTTCCTCGCGCAATGCTTCGCCCGCACCCTCGGGCTGGATTTCGGCCGCATCCAGTTCACCCCTGACCTGATGCCGGGCGACATTCTCGGCTCCAACCTGTTCAATTTCCAGAGCAGCCAGTTCACCCTCACCCGCGGCCCGGTCTTCTGCGAACTGCTGCTTGCCGACGAGATCAACCGCACCCCGCCCAAGACGCAGGCGGCCCTGCTCGAAGCCATGCAGGAACGGGCGGTGACGATCGACGGCGAGACCCACAAGCTCTCCGACCGGTTCATGGTGATCGCCACCCAGAATCCGATCGAGCAGCAGGGCGTGTACCCGCTCCCCGAAGCGCAGCTCGACCGCTTCCTGTTCAAGCACCAGATGGACTATCCGTCGCCGGACGAGGAAAAGCGGATCGTCGCCACCCACGGCGCGCGCTTCGGCGCGCCGCGGCCCGAGGAGTGGGGCGTCGCCACCCAGGTGAGCGGCGCGGAGGTGGCGGCTGCCATAGCCGCGGTTGCGTCGGTGCCGATGGTCGAGCAGGTGGTAGACTATGTCGTCGCGCTGGTGCGCGGGACCCGCGAAGCGGCCGACGTCGAAGGCGGCGCCTCGCCGCGCGCGGCGGCGATGCTCGCCGGCGCCGCGCGGGCGCGCGCCGCGCTCGACGGGCGCGACTATGTGATTCCCGACGACGTCAAGGCGCTCGCGCCGGCCGTGCTCCGCCACCGGCTGATCCTGTCGCCGGCCGCCGAGATCGAGGGCCGGCCGGTCGAGCAGGTCGTCGCCCGCCTGATCGAGCAGATCGAGGCGCCGCGTTGATCTATCCCACCCGCCGCCTCGTGCTGGCCGCCGCCGGCGTCGCCCCGCTCGCGCTGGTGATCGGCGTCGCGGCCCCGCAATTCTGGTTCGCCGGCCTGGCGCTGCTGGTTTTCCTGCTTGCGCTCGGCGGAGTCGACGCGCTCGCCGGCGCCGGCCCGCGCAGCGCCGAGGCGGAACTCGAAGGACCAGCCGCCGCCGGCGTGGGCGAGACTTTCGAGCTCGCCATCCACCTGCGCTTCGGCGGCGCCTCCCCGCGGGCCGCCCAGGCGGCGCTCGCCGCCGATCCCCTGCTCGATGCGCCGGAAGGCTATCGCCGCTGGACCGACATCGACGACGGAGCCGGCTCCGCCACCCTCCCCTTGACCGCGGTGCGGCGCGGCACGGCTCAGGTGGCGTGCCTCTGGATCCGGTGGCGCGGCCCGCTCGGGCTCGTCTGGAAGCAGCGCCGCGCCGAGCTTCACCGGCCGATCCTGATCACCCCCGATATCCGGCCGGTGCGGCAGAAGAGCGCGCAGCTGCTCCATCGCGATTCGGCGCACGGCCTCGCTCCGCAGCTGCAGGTCGGCGAGGGCGCGGAATTCGAGGCGCTCAGCGACTATCGGGCGGGCATGGACCGGCGCACGATCGACTGGAAGCAGTCGGCCCGGCACCGCGCCTTGCTGGCCAAGGAGTTCCGCACCGAGCGCAACAACAATATCATCCTCGCGCTCGACGCCGGGCGGGCGATGTGCGAGCCGCTGGCCGGCGTGCCGCGCATCGACCGGGCGATCTCGGCCGCCCTGCTCACCGCTTTCGTCGCGCTCAAGGACGGCGACCGCGTCGGGCTGTTCGGTTTCGATTCGCATCCGCGGGTGGCGAGCAAGGCCGTGTCCGGCTCGCGCGCCTTCGCACTGCTGCAGCGGGTTGCCGCCGAGGTCGATTATTCCGCCAGGGAGACCAATTACACGCTTGCGCTGGCGACCCTGGCGAGCGGCCTTAACCGCCGTTCGCTCATCATCATCTTCACCGACTTCGCCGACACGATCAGCGCCGAGCTGATGCTGAACGCGGTCGGGGCGCTGCTGAAGCGTCACCTCGTCCTGTTCATCGTCATGCGCGACCAGGAGCTGGAGACGCTCGCCGCCGCCGAGCCGCGCGATGCGGAGGACGTCACTCGCGCCGTCACCGCCTTTGCCCTGCTGCGCGAGCGCAGGCTCGTCATCACCCGGCTGCGCCATCTGGGCGTGCATGTTCTCGAGGCGGGACATGAGGAGGCGGGGCCGGCGCTGGTCAGCACCTATCTCCACTTCAAGCGGAAAGACTTGCTGTGAACGCCAGCTCGGGGGCCGCTTCCCGCAAGTTCCGCGCCGCCCGCGAAGAGGAATGGCGGCGGCTCGACGCGCTCGTCACGCGCGCCGAGAAGAAGTCGCCGCGCGCGCTCAGCGATGACGATCTGATGGCGCTTCCGGTGCTTTACCGGGGCGCGCTTTCGTCGCTGTCCGTGGCGCGCGAGACCTCGCTCGACCTCGAGCTCATCACATATCTGGAGGGGCTGTGCGCCCGCGCCTATTTCTTCGTCTACGGCGTGCGGACCTCGCCGGGGCGCCGCCTCGGCGCCTTTTTCCGCCGCGATTGGCCGGCGGCGGTGCGGAGCCTGTGGCGGGAAACGCTGGCCGCGGCCATGCTGATGCTGGCAGGAGGCGCGGCAGGCTATCTGCTGGTGGCGGGCGACCCTGCCTGGTACGGCGCCTTCGTCCCCGAAGAGCTCGCCGGCGGCCGCGATTTCTCTGCCTCGCGCGAGCTGTTGCTGTCGACGCTTTACGATACCGACGGCGAGGGCCTGCTCGGCATTTTCGCCACCTTCCTGTTCACCCACAATGCCCAGGTCGCCATCCTGTGCTTCGCGCTGGGCTTCGCGTTCGGCGTGCCGACCTCGCTGATGCTGGTCTATAACGGCGCGATGGCGGGCGCCTTCTTCGCGCTGTTCGCCAGCCACGGCCTCGCCGCCGAGCTTGGCGGGTGGCTGATGATCCACGGCACCACGGAATTGTTCGCGATCGTCCTGGCCGGCGCCGCCGGGCTCAGGATCGGATCGGCGGTGGTGTTCCCGGGCGAAGCTTCGCGCATGGCCGCGGCCACCGAAGCCGGCCGGACCGCGGGGATCGCCATGGCGGGAGTGGTGGTGATGCTGTTCGTGGCGGGGCTGCTGGAAGGGATCGGCCGGCAGACCATCACCAGCGATGCGGCGCGCTACGCGATCGCCGCGGTCGCGCTGGCCCTGTGGATGGCCTTCTACTATCTGCCGAGGCGGCGCACCGATGGCTGACTATGCCGGTCCGCGGCGGGGGGAAGAGGCGACCCGGCGCGTCTTCATCACCCCCGAGGGCGTCGACCTCAGCCTGCGGCTCGCCGACCCGGGCCAGCGGCTGTCGGCCTTCCTGCTCGACCTGCTGATCATGCTCGGCCTGCTGATCGCGCTCACGGTCCTGGTCGCGCTCGGCCTTGCCAGTGCCGAGGAGGCGGCCGCCGAGCCGCTCGCGATCATCTGGCTGCTCGGCTTCTTCCTGCTCCGCAACGGCTATTTCATCATCATGGAGATGGGTCCCCGCGCCGCCACCTTCGGCAAGCGCGCGCTCGGCCTCAGGGTGGTGTCGCGGAGCGGCGGCCGCCTCACTGCCGACGCGCTGATCGCCCGCAACCTGGTCCGCGAGATTGAAATCTACCTGCCGCTTTCCTTCATCGGCTACCGCACCGCCGAAGGCTCGATCGACGGGGCGGCGGCCGGCTTCGGGTTCGTGTGGACCTTGATCTTCCTGTTCTTCCCCTTCTTCAACCGCGACCGGCTGCGGGTCGGCGACCTGCTCGCCGGGACCTGGGTGATCAATGCGCCCAAGCGGCGGCTCGGGCTCGATCTGCTCGCCGACGGCGCCGGCCAGCCGGCCTATAAGTTTACCGACGAGCAGCTCGACGCCTATGGCGTGTTCGAGCTGCAGACGCTGGAGCAGGTGCTGCGGGCCGCCAACCCCGACACGATGGGCACCGTCGCCTTCAGCATCCGCACCAAGATCGGGGCGGTGCAGCATGGCGGCGATGAAGAGTTCCTCAACGCTTATTATGATGCCTTGCGGCTTCGCCTGGAGCGCAACCTCCTGTTCGGCCGCCGCCGCGCCGACAAGCATGATCGGGATACTGCATTGCCGCTGCAAAGACGCTAGCCGGGGCCCATGAAGATCGCCACCTTCAACGTCAATGGCGTCAACGGCCGGCTGCCGCGCCTGCTCGAATGGCTCGATCGAGCCAGGCCCGACGTGGCCTGCCTGCAGGAACTGAAGGCGCCGCAGGAGAAGTTTCCCGAGGCGGCCATCGCCAAGGCCGGCTACGGGGCCGTCTGGAACGGCCAGAGCCGCTGGAACGGGGTCGCGATCCTCGCCCGCGGCTGCGATCCGGTCGAGACGCGCCGCTGCCTCCCCGGCGACGACGGCGACACCCATGCCCGCTACATCGAGGCGGCGGTGCGCGGCATCCTGGTCGGATGCCTGTATCTGCCCAACGGCAACCCGCAGCCCGGGCCGAAGTTCGACTATAAGCTGGCCTGGTTCGAGCGCCTGATCGCCTATGGCGCGGAGCTGATCGGCGCGGACCTGCCGGTCGTGCTCGCCGGCGATTACAACGTCGTTCCGACCGACTTCGACATTTACAACACCCGCTCCTGGCGGAACGACGCCCTCCTCCAGCCGGAGCCGCGCGCGGCCTATAAGCGGCTGCTCGGCCAGGGTTGGACGGACGCCCTCCGCCACCTCCACCCCGACGAGCGGATCTACACTTTCTGGGATTATTTCCGGAACGCCTGGGGCCGCAATGCCGGGCTGCGCATCGACCATCTCCTGCTCAGCCCCGCCACGCCGGCGCTGGTCGCGGCCGGCGTCGACACTTGGGTCCGCGGCCGCGAGGGCGCCAGCGACCATGCCCCGGCCTGGGTGGAGCTGGCGGACGCGGCGCGATGAGCGTCAAGCGCTCCTTCGCCCCGGTCGTGGACCAACGCACCCGGGTGCTGGTGCTCGGCAGCCTGCCCGGCGACAAATCGCTCGAGCGTCGCCAATATTATGCGCACCCGCTCAATCAATTCTGGCGGCTGATGAGCGCGGTAACCGGCGCCGAGCTGGTGCCGATGCCCTACCAGGCACGGCTCGAGGCGCTGCTCGCGGCGCGGGTCGGCCTGTGGGACGTGGTCCGCTCGGCCACCCGCGTCGGCAGCCTCGACACCGCCATCCGCGGCGCCCAAGCCAATGCGCTGCCCGCGCTCGCCGCAAGCCTGCCGGAGCTCCGCGCGATCGCCTTCAACGGCGGCACCGCGGCGAGGCTCGGCACACGGACGCTCGGCGCGGGCGCGCCCTTCGCCCTCCTCCCGCTGCCGTCCAGCAGCTCCGCCCGCGCGATCCCGTTCGCGGCCAAGCTCGAGGCATGGCTGCAGCTCCGCGCGTTCCTCGACAGCGCGCCCGCGTCCGCCTAGACCGATCCGAGCCGACGGGGAGGGGCTGAACATGGAAGTGATCGTCACCGCCGGCGGCGCCGTCCTGGACGTGCGCCTCGACCGACCGGAGAAAAGGAACGCGATCACCGTCGCCATGTACGCGGCGCTTGCCGACGCGTTCGAGCGCGCCGCTGCCGATCCCGCGATCCTGGTCGTCACCATCGCGGGCCGCGGCGGCATGTTCACCTCGGGCAACGACCTTCGCGATTTCCAGCAGGCGCGCGCGGCGGGGCCGGACATGCCGGTGTTCCGCTTCCTGCGGGCGATCGCCTCATGCCCCAAGATCGTGGTCGCGGGCGTGGCCGGGCCGGCGGTGGGCATCGGCACCACCATGCTGCTCCACTGCGACCTCGTCGTCGCCGCCACCAATGCCTTGTTCTCGCTCCCGTTCGTCGATCTCGCGCTGGTGCCGGAAGCGGCCAGCTCGCTGCTCCTGCCGCGGCTGATCGGCCGGCAGCGGGCGGCGAAGCACCTGATCCTCGCCGAGCCGTTCGACGCCGAGACCGCCTTTTCCTACGGCATCGTCACCGAGATCGCGGCGGAGGAGGAGATCGAGGAGCGGCTCCGCCTTATTGCCGAGCGTATCGCCGCCAAGCCCCCGGAAGCGGTGCAGATGACCAAGCGGCTGCTCTTGTCGCCGGGCGGCTCGGTCGGCGAGCGCATCGCCGAGGAAGGACGCTTGTTCGAGGAGAGGCTGCGCTCCGCCGAGGCGGCCGAGGCGTTCGCCGCCTTCTTCGAGAAGCGCCCGCCGGATTTCGCGCGCCGCGATTAGGGCGTTGGTCGGCCACATTGAATCGTCACCCCGGACTTGATCCGGGGTCAGCCTTCCTCAGGCCGCTGTTCGCAAGGAAAGAAGGCGGGTGCCGGATCAAGTCCGGCATGACGAGGAAAAGTAAACCTCATCGCAGAGTGATCTAGCCGCGGTTGCGCACGTAGGAGCCGGGCGCCGGCTCCAGCACCGCAAGCTTGCCGGCGCCGGGCAGCCGGGCCGGCACCTTTTCCGCCGTGCCGCCCTGCGACAGCCAGCTCTGCCAGTGCGGCCACCACGAGCCTTCATTCCTGGTCGCGCCGGCGAGCCACTCCTCCGCGCTCGCGGGAGTGGCGTCGTTGGTCCAGTAACCGTGCTTGTTGGCCGAGGGCGGGTTGATCACGCCCGCATTGTGGCCGGAGCCGCCGAGCAGGAAGGTGACCGGGCCGCCGAACAATCGCGCCCCGTCATAGGTTGCCTGCCAGGCCGAGACATGGTCGTCCTTGAGCGAGATCGCCAGCAGCGGCGTTTTGATGGCGCCAAGGTCGAGCGGGACGCCGTCGAGCGCCATGCCGCCCGGCTCGCGCAGCCTGTTGTCGCGCAGCAGCTGCTGCGTCCAGCTCAGGAGGAACGCGCGCGGCAGGTGCGAGCCGTCGGCGAACCAATAGAGTATGTCGGACGGCGGCGCCTCGCGGTCCATCAGATAATGGTTCACCACCGAAGACCAGATGAGGTCGTTGGCCCGGACCGCGCTGAACAAGGCCTGGAGGTCCTGCGCCGCCATAAAGCCCTTATGGAGCAGGTGGCGCTCCATCGCGCGCAATTGCTCGGGCTCGGAGAAGGTCGCCCACTGGCCGAGGCTGGCGAAATCGAACAGGCTGCCGATGGTGGTGGCCGAAGCGACCCGCTCGCCCTCGCCCTTCGCGGCGAGCCAGGCGAGCGCCATGGCCACGAACGTGCCGCCCATGCAGAAGCCGAACAGGTCAACCACCCGCTCGCCGGTGGCGGCCTCGATCGCGTCCAGCGCCTCGATCGGCCCGCGCCGGATATAGTCGGCGATGTCGGTGTCGGCGAGCTCCGGGCCGGGATTGACCCAGGAGATGACGAACACGCTGTGGCCCTCGCCGACCAGCCAGCGGATCAGGCTCGACTTGGGCTGGAGGTCGAGCAGATAATATTTGTTCACCAGCGGCGGCACGTAGAGGAGCGGGCGCCGGTAGACCTGGTCGGTGGCGGGCGCGTACTGGATCAGCTGCATCAGATCGTTCTGGTAGATGACGCTGCCGGGGGTGGCGGCGAGGCTGACGCCGAGCTCGAAATCCTCGCTCGACCGGCGCCGGACCAGGCCCCCGTCCGAGGCGGCGTCGGCGAGCAGGTTGGCAAGCCCCGACAGCAGGCTGATCGAGCCGGTGTCGATGGCCGTGCGGATCGCCTCGGGGTTGGTGAGCGGGAAATTGGCGGGGGAGATAGCGTCGAGATATTGCTGGGTGAAGAAGCGGGCGCGGGTGCGGGCGCCCTCGTCGAGCCCCTCGGCGCCCTCGATCGCCTCCAGCGCGCGCTTGGCGGCGAGCAGATAGGCCTGCTTCAGATAATCGAATACCGGCTCTTCGCTCCACGCCGCATCGTTGAAGCGGCGGTCGCCGCGCTCGGGAGCGGCCACCGGCTCCGGCTCGCCGCCGGCGGCGCGTGCGGCCGCGGCGCTCCACAGCTTCATCCAGTCGGCGGCCGCCTTCTGCTGGGCCTTGAGAATCTCGCCGGGATGGGCCGCGAAATGGGCGGCGAGCTCGCCGAACGCCCGTGCCGAAGCGGTCGGGTCAAAAGCCGGCGGCGCCTTGGGATCGGCGGCGCTTTGGGCGGTCTTGCCGGCCAGCGCCAGCGCACCGGTGAACACGCGCCCCCAGGCATCGGCCAGCTCGGACGGGCTCGGCAGCCCCTCCGGAAGTTTCCAGACGCGGCTGCCCTGCTCCATGCTTTGGTCCTTCGTGTCAGGCCGCCATCAGCTCGTCGACCACGCCGCAGTCGCGCGGCGATACGAACAGAAAGAGCATGGCCCGGTCCGGGTTCCGCCGCGCCCATCCCGCCTCCGGATCGGCGACCCTGTCATTGGCCGGCAGCATCGCGGCCGGCGCCGGCCGGTCGAAATGGAAAATCTCCGCGTCCGCGGCGAACGCGGCCGAACCTGCCTCGAAGGTCATCGTGCATTCCTCTTGATGGGATGCCGCCCGTCTCGCATAGTGGCGCCCGCCAATCCATGGTGATTGTGCCGATACCATCGTGCGAAAGTCCACATATGCGGGGGTCGGGCGCTGGCCGAGTTCGACTGGAACAGCCTCAGGAGCTTCCTCGCGGTCGCGCGCAGCGGGCGCCTCACGCTCGCCGCCGCCCGGCTGGGGCTCGACCACACCACCCTGTCGCGCCGGATCGGCGCGCTCGAGCATGCGCTGAAGGCCAAGCTCTTCGACCGCAGCCCGACCGGCTATACGCTCACCGAGCCGGGGCGCCGCCTGCTGCCGATCGCCGAGGAAATGGAGCGGCTGTCGATCGGCGCGCGCGAGGCCGTCGGCGGCACCGCCGTCAGCGTCGAGGGCAATGTCCGGATCGGCTCGCCCGAAGGGTTCGGCAGCTATTTCCTCGCCCCGCGCATCGCCGCGCTCAAGCGACGCCACCCGGAGCTCACCATCCAGCTGGTCGCCGCCTCGGCGGTGTTCAGCCTTGCCCGGCGCGAGGCCGACCTGGCGATCTCGGTCAGCCGGCCGCCGGCCGGGCGGCTCAAGGCGGCCAGGCTCACCGATTATGACCTCGCCCTCTACGCCGCCCCCGCCTACCTTGGCGAGCACCCTCCGATCCGCTCGGCCGCCGATCTGGCCGGCCACCAGTTCGTCAGCTATATCGGCGACCTGCTCCACTTCCCCGAGCTCGACTTCCTCCATCATGTCGCCCCGGCCGGCGCGACCTCGCTGGAAAGCAGCAATTTGGTCGCCCAGCTCCGCGCCACCCTCGCCGGCGCCGGGCTGTGCGTGCTGCCGGCCTTCCTCGCCGCGGAGGAAGCGGGCCTGGTCCGGGTGCTGCCCGACGAGGTCGTGCTGACCCGCTCCTTGTGGCTGATCGTCCACCAGGACCTGGCCGGGCTCGCCCGGGTGAAGGCGGTGGTGCGCTTCATCCGCGACGAGGTCGAGGCCGCCCGCCAGGTGTTCAGGCTCGGCTGAACGACCCCCGGTTTGAAAGGAGAAGCCGATGACTTCCACCGACGCCGTCTTCGCCGGCTCGATCCCCGCGCTCTACGACCGCCACCTCGGGCCGCTGCTGTTCGAGCCCTATGCCGCCGACCTCGCCCGCCGGACCGCGGCCTTGCGGCCGGCCGACCTGCTCGAGACCGCCGCCGGCACCGGCATCGTCACCGCCGCGCTCGCCGCCGCGCTGCCCGACGCCCGGATCGTCGCCACCGACCTCAACCAGGCGATGCTCGACGTCGCCGCCGCCAGGATCGCCTCGCCGCGGGTGAGCTTCCGCCAGGCCGACGCCCAGGCGCTGCCGTTCCCGGACGGCACCTTCGACGCCGTGGTCTGCCAGTTCGGGGTGATGTTCTTCCCCGACCGCGCCGCCGGCTATCGCGAGGCGCGCCGGGTGCTGAAGCCGGGCGGCCGCATGCTGTTCAACAGCTGGAACCGGATCGAGGAGAATCCGGTCACCGCCGCCCTGGCCGAGGCGGTCGCGGCGCTGTTCCCCGACGATCCGCCCGGCTTCCTCCAGCGGGTTCCGTTCGGCTATCACGACAAGGACCGCGTCGCCGAGGAGCTGCGCGCCGCCGGCTTTACCGAGATCGAGGCGGAGACGGTGACGCAGCGCAGCCGGATCGGCTCGGCGCGGGCGGCGGCGATCGGCCTGTGCCACGGCACGCCGCTGCGGGCCGAGCTCGAGGAGCGCGGTCCCGGCCGGCTCGACGAGGCGACCGACGCCGCCACCGCGGCGCTGGAGCGGCTCGCCGGCCCGGACGGGGTCGATGCGCCAATGTCGGCGCATGTGTTCAGCGCGCGGGCCTGAGCGGGGGCGGCGGCTTGCCGGCCCGAAGCGCGTAGCCGGGCCGGGCGAGGACGGCGCCGGGGCGGCGCCGTCCTCCTGGCCGGGGCAGCTTGATCTAGCGCGCGGCGAGCCGGGTGGCGGGCGTCTGGCGCGCCGCGATCAGGCGGTCGCGCTCGGCGGCGATCCGCTCGCGCGCCTCGGCCCGGCAGCGCCGCACGTCATTGCCGCCCTGAAGGTCGACGTCCGACGCGGCGCCGCAGGCGGACGCGATGGCGATCGCGATGCGCCGGTCGAGCGCCCGCACCCCGGCCGCGCTCGTCAGGTCGAGGTCGGCGTGGCGGACGTGGCGCGTGGCCTGATCGGCGGCCGGGCCCTGGGCGAGCGCCGGCGAGAAGGCGGAGGCCGCGGCGAGCGCGGCAAAAGCAAGGATGGTCTTCATGGTCGGTCTCCGTGGGTAAGAGGTCCAAAGCCGGCGCCGGCCTGGCCCCTTCATACCCCCGCCGGCCGGAGGAGCGTGAACAACGATGTTGCGCGACCGTTCTGCAAAGTTGCAGAAAGGGCCCATGTTCGACTGGAACGACCTGCGCTCCTTCCTGGCCGTCGCGCGCACCGGCAGCACGCTGGCCGCCGGCCGCGCGCTGCGGGTCAGCCAGACGACGGTGGCCCGCCGCGTCGCCGCGCTCGAGCAGGCGCTCGGCCTCACCTTGTTCGAGCGGCGGCAGGCCGGCTATGCGCTGACGCCGCTCGGCGAGGCCCTGCTCGGCCGGGCGACCGAGGTCGAGGCGGCGGCCGGCGCGCTCGCCGACGCCGCCGCCGCGATGGGCCGCGAGGCGAGCGGCACGGTGCGGCTGACCACCGAGGAGATTTACGCGGTGACCTTGCTGTCGCCGATGCTGCGCGACCTCCACGAGGCCTATCCCGCGATCCGCATCGAACTCGACACCACGGCCGAGGTCCGCGACCTCGCCGCCGGCGCCGCCGACATCGCCTTGCGCAGCAGCGTCGCGCCGACCGGCGGCGGGCTGGTCGGCCGGCGCGTCGCGGACGACATCTGGACGCTTTATTGCAGCCGCTCCTATGCCGCCGAGCACGGCATCCCGCGCCGGCGCCGCGACCTCGCCGGCCATCCCTTCATCGGCGGCGGCGGCGAGACGGTGTGGCGGGTCTATCTGGCCTGGTTGCGGGAGAACGGGCTCGAAGAGGCGGTGGCGATGCGCCACGCCTCGACCACCGGCCTGCTGGCGGCGGTGCGCTCCGGCTTCGGCCTCGCCGCTTTGCCGAGCCTGGTCGCCGACCTCGACCCGGAGCTGGTCCGCTGCCTGCCGCCGGCGCCGGGCAAGGACCGCAAGCTGTGGCTGCTCACCCACGAGCGGCTGCGCCACACGCCGCGCGTCCGCATCGTCCTCGATTTCCTCGCCGACCGCCTGACCCGCGTCGCCCGCGAGGCGCGCGAGCAGGCCACGGCGGCAGCGTGAGCGCCGCCAGCCTCGAGAAATCCAAGCCGCCGCTCCCGAAGGAACATTGAACCGGCGCTGCGGATCGCCCTTGGAAGTCAAGGACTTTTTCCCATCGTCGGCGAGAAATAGGAGTTGTGCGCGGCTCGATGCGGCCGCTAATCAACCCCGAAATCGACCTTGGGGGGAATCATGACAACATTCATCGGCAGTGCCGAGGGGGACCTTTTTACCGGCGGCAATGCGGACGACGTCGCGTCGGGGAACGGCGGCGACGATACGCTTGCGGGCAGCAGCGGAGGCGACACGCTGGCCGGCAATGCGGGGGCCGACACGCTCGATGGCGGCAGCGGGAACGACCAGATCTACGGCGGCGACGTGTCCCCCGATTTCAATCATCCCTATTACGGCAACGATTGGACGGCGCCGCTGCTCGACACCGGCAGCGAGGTGGACACGCTGAACGGCGGCGGGGGAGACGATCGCATCTTCGCCGGCTATGGCGACAATGTCGACGGCGGCGCCCACGGTTATTGGGGCGACGATCTTTATATCAGCTTCCTCGGCGCGACCGCCGGCGTGACCGCCGATTTCGGCCTGCAAACCCAGATCATCGGCGGCGCCACCATCACCGGCATCGAATCGGTGGCATGGATCGAGGGGAGCAATTTCGACGACGACATCAACATCGGATCGTCCAGCCCTTATTCCGGCTTCACCTCCGTGTGGGGCATGGGCGGCAACGACCGCCTCGTCGCCGGCTATTATACCGGCACTCTGTTCGGCGGCGACGGCAACGACATCGTCGACGGCCGCGGCAGCCAGTATCTTCAGTCGGTCGACGGGGGCGCCGGCCGCGATATCCTCTACGCGGGATCGGGGCTCGGCGGAATCGCTCGCGGCGGCAGCGGAAACGACACCATCTACGCGGGCGGGGAGGTCCATGGCGATGCCGGCGACGACCTGATCATCATGCAGTGGACCTATTATGAAGGATCGGTGAGCGGCGATGACGGCGACGACGAGATCAGGGCCGCGGGATCTGGCAATTCGATCGCCGGTGGCGCCGGCGCCGATATCCTGACCGGCGATAGCGGTGCCGACACCCTTGTCGCGAGCTCCTTCTCGGCGGCCTCGTCGCCGATGCCGGACGGCGGGCTGGAGCGGGACCGGTTGAGCGGCGGCGGCGGAAACGACGTGCTGTGGATCGGCTATGGCGACGATGCCGATGGCGGCGACGGCAACGATACGGTTCGCCTCTCGCTGGCCGGAGCGACCTCGGGCGTTGCCTTCAGCACGGCCGGGATCACCGGGCCGGCGCCGTTCGATTTCTTCGGCGGCGTCATTGCGGGCGTCGAGAAGGTGACGGACGTGATCGGATCGGACTTCGGCGATACGATCACCGTCGCGACCCACGGCTTCGCGGTGAGGGTCGAAGCCGGCACGGGCAACGACACGATCAAGGCCGGCGGAAGCTCGGTCACCGCGCTTGGCGGCGCGGGCGACGACCGCTTCGTCAATGGCGTTGCCGGCGATACCCAGGACGGCGGCGAAGGCACCGACACGGTCGATTATCGCGATGCGGCGGCGGGCGTCACGGTCACGCTCGGCATGGCGGCCAACGACGCCGGCACCGGCCCCGGCGGCGACCGGCTGCTGCGCATCGAGAATCTCTCCGGATCCGCGTTCGCGGACACGCTCCTCGGCAGCGGCGAGGCCAACTATTTGCGGGGAGAGGACGGAGACGACACGCTGCGGGGCCGGGGCGGTAACGACAAGCTGGCCGGCGGGCTCGGCAACGACACCTACATCGTGGAAGATGCCGGCGACATCGTCGTGGAGGCAGCGGACGGCGGCACCGACACTATCCAAAGCTCGGTGAGCCACGTGCTTGGCGCCCATGCCGAAAATCTGGTGCTCACCGGGGGTCTCTCGAGCGATGGCACGGGCAACGCGCTCGCCAATGTGATTACCGGCAATGCCGGCCATAACCGGCTGGACGGCGGCCTCGGCGCCGATCTGATCACGGGCGGGGCCGGCGACGACGTCTATGTCGTGGACGAGGCCGGCGACGCGATCGTCGAGGCGGCCTTCGAAGGCAGCGACCTGGTGGAGAGTTCGGTCAGCCACATTCTCGGCGCCGACTTCGAGAAGCTGACGCTGACCGGCGCCGCCGCGATCGCCGGCACCGGCAACCGGCTCGCCAACATTCTCGTCGGCAACGGCGCGGGCAACGCCCTGTCGGGCGGAGCCGGCAACGACCTGCTCGACGGCGCGGCCGGTGTGGACCGGATGGCCGGCGGGCTCGGCAGCGACAGCTTCGTGGTCGACCACTCCGCCGACAAGGTGATCGAAGCGGCGGCCGATGCGGGCCTGGACGTGGTCAGCAGCTCGGTAAGCTTCGTCATCCGCGGCGGCGTCGAGCAGCTGGTGCTCACCGGAGCGGCCGCGATCAGCGGCACTGGCAACGGTCTCGCCAACAAGCTGACCGGCAATGACGGCGCCAACCGGCTGGACGGCGGCGCCGGTGCCGACACGATGGCGGGGGGCCTCGGCAACGACAGCTACCAAGTCGACGATGTCGGCGACAGGCTGGTCGAAGCGGATGCCGGCGGGTTCGATACCGTGCGGGCGGCCATCAGCTACACGCTTGGCGCCCAGGTTGAGAACCTGACCCTGGTTGGGGCGGCCGCGCTTGACGGCACGGGCAATTCGATCGCCAACGTCCTCGCCGGCAACGGCGCCGACAACCGGCTGGACGGCGCCGGCGGCGCCGACACGATGGCCGGCGGCGCGGGCAATGACGCCTATGTCGTCGACGACAGCGGGGATCGCATATCCGAAAGGCGCGGCGCGGGCAGCGACAGCGTGGCAAGCTCGGCCAGCTTCACGCTCGACAACAATGTCGAGGCGCTGGCGCTCACCGGCCGTCGCGCCATCGACGGCACCGGCAACCGCCACGACAATCTGATCACCGGCAACGGGGCTGCGAACGCTCTCGACGGCGGCGCCGGCAACGATACGCTGAGCGGCGGTCTCGGCCGCGACCTCCTCACCGGCGGCACCGGCCTCGATCTGTTTGCGTTCGCCAGCGGCGATACCGCTGCCAGCCGCGCCGGAGCCGACGCGATCACCGACTTCAGCCACGCGCAAGGTGACCGGATCGACCTCAGCGCGTTCGATGCCGACACCGCCACCGCCGAGATCGACGACGCCTTCAGCTTCATCGGCGGCGCGGCTTTCTCCGGCACAGCCGGCGAGCTGCGGATCGAAGTCGCGCAGGGCAACACCTTCGTCCTGGGCGACGCGAGCGGAGACGGCATTGCCGACTTCTGCGTCCGCATCGACGGGCTCCCCACGCTCCTCGCCGACGATTTCGTGCTGTAGCCCGGAGGCGCCATCCGAGCCGGCGCATGGCCTGAAAGTCTGCTATGGGTGGATCGGCGCGAACGCTGCAGGCCCGCTGCTTCGCCAAGCTCGCCGCTTGCCTGTAGTCGTCATCACGTGCACTCTCGCCGTGCCGAACTCATCGGGGACTCGCGATGCGAAACACGTCGTCCGCGGCCGGAGCGGACGAACCGGTTCGCACGCGGGAGACATCCTGGCCTGCGCTGTCGGCGTCGCGCGACGGCCCGACCATCGCTACGCTCCACCTGTTCAGCCAGATCATCGGCAAGGTGGCGGTCGCCCTGCTGCCATGGCGCAATCACGGCTGGCATCTGACTCTCCACGCGGAGCCGCGGGGCTTGCGCACGGAAATTATCCACGGCAGCGGGGGGCCGTTTCAGCTGGCGCTCGACCTGGTCGAGCATCTCCTCGTCATGGAGGATGCGGAGGGCCGCGATGCGATGCTTTTGGACGGACTGACGGTCGCGCAATTCTTCGAATGTGTGGCAGCGATGTTGGACCGATCAGGACATCCCGCGAGAATCCACGGGATTCCGAACGAGATTGAGCCCGCCATTCCATTCAGCGAGAACCACGAGGAGAGAATCTACGACCCTGACAGCGCGCGCCGGCTGCTCGCCGCCCTGCTGTCCGCCGACCGGATCTTCCGGCTGTTCCGCTCCGGCTTCCTTGGCAAAGCCAGTCCGGTTCATTTCTTCTGGGGCAGCTTCGACCTGGCCGTCACGCGCTTTTCGGGCCGACGGGCGCCACCCCATCCCGGCGACATCCCCAATCTACCCGACACGATCACGCGCGAAGCCTATAGCCACGAGCTGTCGAGCGCCGGCTTCTGGCCGGGCGGCGCAGGGGCCGAGGGCGAACCATTCTTCTACTCCTACGCCTATCCGGCGCCCCAAGGATTCGGCCAGGCACGGGTGCTGCCGCAGGTCGCGAGGTTCGATACGGCGTTGGGCGAATTCGTGCTCGACTATGACGCAGTGCGCGGTTCGGAGAATCCGGAGGAGACGCTGCTTGCGTTCCTGCAAAGCAGCTATGAGGCGGCGGCGGAGCTCGGGGCGTGGGACCGCGCGGCGCTCGAAGGTCCGCCCGGTAGGGTGGCAGTTCCGCGTCCCGTCTGATGAATCATTCTGTGGCTAAGCTCTTTCCAGCTCTCTAGCCCGCGCGGACTTCCCCAGGGGCCAAAGGGTTCGGTGCCGCACCCTCCGCAGCCGCGGCGGCGCGAAAAGCGGGATTGCGCCGCTAACGGGAGCGTCGCAGCGACGCGGTGGACCGTTGCTGGGCCTGCCGCGGCGCGGGCTGGGGG
>DASZDE010000081.1:0-23282 GCA_035942355.1 Allosphingosinicella sp.
GACCCCGGCAACGCGGAAGGAGTGATCACCGTCGGCGCCACCCATCGCCACTGGCCGCACACCTATGGGGTGAGCTTCTTCTCGAGCCGCGGACCGACCGGGGACGGCCGGCTGAAGCCCGACCTGCTCGCCCCGGGGGAGAAGATTACGAGCTGCATCCCGGGCGGCCGATCGGATCAGATGGACGGGACCAGCATGGCCGCGCCCCATGTCAGCGGCGGCGCCGCCTTGCTGATGGCGCGGCACCAGGAGCTGAAGGGTCAGCCGGCCCGCATCAAGCAGATCCTGTGCGAGACCGCGACCGATCTCGGGCGCGAGCGAAGCTTCCAGGGGAGCGGCATGGTGGACGTGCTGCGCGCCATCCAGTCCATCTAAGGAGAAGAGCGATGATCCTCGAAGTGCTGCCCGCGCAACAGGGCGACTGCCTGATGCTCCACAGCGAAAGCGAGGACGGACCGGGCCTGATCCTGATCGACGGCGGGCCCGCCGGCGTGTCGTCGGACTCGCTGATCCCGCGGCTGGAGGAGCTGCGCGGCGAGCGGATCGACGCCGGTCTCATCGCCGACGACGAACCTCTGGTCATCGACCTCCTGATCGTCAGCCATGTCGACGACGATCATATCAACGGGGTGATCGACCTGCTGGAAGGGATGCTCGGCCGCCAGCAAGCCAACGAACCGCCGCTTTTCAAGGTGAAGGAGCTCTGGCACAACAGCTTCGATCGGATCCTGGGGAACGACGAGACCGGCACGTTGCTGGCCTCGACGCAGTTCGGGGCGGCCTCCATGGCCGCGGTCATCGAGGAAGCGGAGGAAGGCGCACCGACCGATCACGCCAAGGTCCTCGCCAGCGTCAAGCAGGGCGACGACCTGAAGCGGCTCGCCGCCCCCGACGCGCTCGACATCCCCGTCAATGGGCAGTTCGGTGGCGCGCTGATCCAGACGGTACCGGGCGAGCTCGTCGCCCGCGAGGCGGCCGGCATCGAGCTCGTCGTGCTCGGACCGCGGCGGCCGGAGCTGGTCGAGCTGCAGGAGGAATTCGACAAGTGGCTCAAGCGGCAGCCGCCTGCGGAGCGGACGGAGGCGTCGCTGCTGGCGGCGCTCGATGATGAATCGGCGGCGAACCTCTCGAGCATCGTCCTGCTCGCCCGCAAGGACGACCGGACGATCCTGCTCACCGGCGATGCGCGCAGCGACAAGGTGCTGGAGGGGCTGAAGGATTGCGGGCTGTGCGGCGACGGGGAAACGATCGAAGTCGGAATCCTCAAAATGCCCCATCATGGCAGCATCCGGAACCTCGACGATGAAGGTGACTTCCTCGGGCGGGTCACGTCCCGAAACTACATCTTCTCCGGCAATGGCGAGCATGGCAATCCGGACCGTGAGACGTTCGAGCTCCTGTTCAAGACCCGAGCCGACGCCGCCATGAACCTCTATCTCACCTATCCTCTCCCCGACATCGACCGCGAGCGGCGCAAGGTCTACGACAAGGAGCGCAGCAAGAAGATCAAGAAAGGCAAGGATGTCCCGGAATGGTCGGACCAGGAGCATGGCCTCGCAGCCATCCTGTCGCCGCCCCCCGGTGGAGCGACCGTGACCGAACATGACGGCTCGACGATGCAGATCGAACCTAGCGAGCCCTCCTAGACCGGACCGCGCCGCGTGAGGATCTGCGTCACCCACTCCGAATAGGCGTCGATGAAACGCTTGAGGAACCTCCGGCCGGACTCGTCCGTGAGCTCACCGGCCTCGTCGAAATAACCACCGGCGCGGCCAACATAGGCTTCGGGCTGCTGCATCACCGGCACGTTCAGAAACACCAGCGACTGGCGGAGATGGTGGTTTGCGCCGAAGCCGCCGGTGGCGCCGGGCGAGACGCTGACGACGCCGCCCGGCTTGCCGTCCCAGGCGCTGGAGCCGTAGGGCCGCGATCCTACGTCGATCGCGTTCTTGAGCGCGGCGGGCACCGACCGGTTATATTCAGGGGTGACGAACAGCACCGCATCGGCGGCCCCGATGCGATCGCGAAACGCGACCCATTCCGGCGGCGGATCGGCATCCAGATCCTGATTGTAGAGCGGCAGCTGCCCGATCTCGACGATGTCGAGCGTCAGCGTCTCGGGCGCGAGCTTCGCCAGTGCGTGCGCGGTCATCCGGTTGAGCGAGCCTTTGCGGAGGCTGCCGACGAGCGTCGCGACCGCGCGCTGCTGGGCCATGCTGAACTCCTTCGCTGCCGCAAGGATAAAGGGCGGGCATGGCAAAAGGTTGCCGGGAGCAACCCGTTTCTGTTACGCAAACCGCACGAACGGAGCGAATACATGAACTGGAACCGGCTTCAGCTTTGGGCCCCTCGCATGCTCGCCGTGCTGCGCATCGTCGCCGGGCTGATCTTCCTTGAGCACGGCACCCAGAAGCTGCTCGGCTGGCCCCCGGGCGACTATGCGGGCATCCCCCTCGACAGCATGCCGGCTTATGCCGGCGTGATCGAGCTGGTGGCGGGGCTGCTGATCACGATCGGCCTGTTCACCCGGCCGGCGGCGTTCGTCGCCTCGGGCACGATGGCGGTGGCCTATTGGATGGCGCATGCGCCCCAAAACCCGTTCCCGCTCAACAATGGCGGCGACGCGGCGATCCTTTACTGCTTCGTCTTCCTCTATTTGGTCTTCGCCGGCGCCGGTCCGTGGAGCGTCGACGCGCTGCGCGAGCGGCGGGAGACGGCGGTCACCTGAAACGAAAACGCCCCGGCCGAAGCCGGGGCGCCGTGGGGACGGCGAGCCTGGGGGTGCTCGCTATCATTGGGTCCGGGCGTAACGAGCGTCGAGCCTGCCGGTTCCCGGACAAAGCGAAACGCCCCGACATCAGGCCAAGGGCGTCTCGCCGACAGCCAGCGCGAAGCGGCTATCTACCCCATGTTAGTAACACTCCAGCAACCATGTCGTTCCTCGACTGGTCGCGGTCGGCGCCCACGCTCTCTTGCGGTCTGCGGACAGGTTGAAGGCAATGAAGCCCGGCCATTTTCCCTTGCCGGCGCTGGCCCTCTCAATCTCCGGTGTGGCTGTTCGGCGCCGCGACGGGCTTGGATTCGGGCGATTCCCGCTGGCGCAGGAAGATCGACAGCACCACCAGCACCGCCGTCGACAGGAATTCGCTCTGCCAGTTCTGGAACGATTCGAACCAGAGCTGGGCGTCCCACAGATACTCGCCGACGGTCATGGCCGGCTCGCCATGCTGGAGCGCCTCTTCCGCGGCGGCGCGAGCGCTGTTCACCCAGTGAAGGACGAACGAAGCCGCGAACAGCAGCAGCATCACGATGCCGAGCGAGTGGGCGTAAAGCCAGCGGATCGCCGGGCCGGCGCGCAGCGGCGCGGGCGCGTCCGCCCGCTTCGCCTGCTCCGCCAGGTCCTGGTCGCGCGGCGGCGCATCCGGGTCCTTCGACTCGGCCGAGCCGCGCTGGATCAAAAAGGCGGTGAGGATGACGTAGGTCGCCATCTGCAGGAACTCGCTCTCCCAATTTTCGAACACGGTGGAGAGGAATTCGGGATCGGTCGCGAATTCCGACAGGCCGATCGCCTCGTCGCCATGGCGGGACAGCTCCTGGTTCTCGAAATGCCAGCCGGTGAGCCACTGGCCGATCAGGCTGCCGAGGAAGAGCAACATCAGCACGATCGTCAGCCCGTTGTCTTTCAGGATCCTGGCCATGGCCAAAGCCTCCACATTGTTTCGGATACGAAATCCCTGAGCGGGCGGCGCGGTTCCCATTTCCGGCTAGGTTGGGGGCCGGCCATGCTGTAGCGGCGGCGGACCGTCCCTGATTGGAACCCGCTCATGCCGCTCCAGTGGAACGCCAACCTCACCGCCGACCGGCCGAATTTCGTTACCCACCTCGAATGTTCGATGACCGGCGAGCGCTATGAAGCGGACCGGCTGCACGGCCTGTCGCGGGCCGGCCGGCCGCTGCTGGTGCGCTACGATCTGGAGCGGGTGGGCGAAGCGCTCACCAAGTCCGCACTGGCGGCGCGGCCGGCGGATATGTGGCGGTGGCGCGAGCTGCTGCCGGTGCGGGCGAAGGAGCATATCGTCAGCCTCGGCGAGGCGGCCACGCCGCTGGTGCCGCTCGCCAGGATTGGTGCAGGGCTCGGCGCGGGCGAATTGTGGGTCAAGGACGAGGGGCGGCTGCCGACGGGCTCGTTCAAGGCGCGTGGCATCGCCGTGGCGGTGGCGATGGCCAAAGCGCTCGGCGTGACGCGGATCGCGATGCCGACCAACGGCAATGCCGGCGCGGCGCTCGCTGCTTATGCCGGCCGCGCCGGCATCGAGACGATCGTCTTCTGCCCCGAGGACACGCCCGACATCAACGTGCGCGAGATCGCGCTGCAGGGTGCGCGAGTCTATCGGGTCAACGGCCTGATCGACGATTGCGGCAAGATCGTCGGCGACGGCGCGGCCGCCGGCCGCTGGTTCGACATGTCCACCTTGAAGGAGCCCTATCGAATCGAGGGCAAGAAGACGATGGGGCTGGAGCTGGCCGAGCAGCTTGGCTGGCGGCTGCCTGAGGTCATCTTCTATCCGACCGGCGGCGGCACCGGCCTGATCGGCATGTGGAAGGCATTCGCCGAGCTCGAGGCGGTCGGCCTGATCGGCCCGGAGCGGCCGCGGATGGTGGCGGTCCAGGCGGAAGGTTGCGCGCCGATCGTCAAGGCATGGGAGCGAGGCGAGGAGCATGCGCCGCGCTGGGAGAATGCCCATACGGTAGCGGCCGGGATCAGGGTGCCGCGCGCGGTCGGCGATTTCCTGATCCTGCGCGCGGTTCGCGAGAGCGGCGGTTTCGCGATCGCGGTGTCGGACGCGGCGCTCACCAGGGCCGTGGAGGATGCTGCGCGCGAGGACGGGCTGCTGCTCTGCCCCGAAGGCGGCGCCACCCTCGCCGCCTGGCGGGAGGCGATAGCGGCGGGGCTGGTGCAGCCGGAGGAGCGCGCGTTGCTGTTCAACTGCGCGACCGGGCTCAAATATCCGATGCCCGACCGCTCCGCCACGCTCGACCGCCACGCCGAGCTCGACCTGGCGGCGCTCTGACGGACCCGAAGCCACGCGTCACAGTCCGTCGGGCATGTAGCCGCCGGCCGCTTCCCCGCGGACGGCGCGGGCGGCATAGCAGCCGGGCTTGGCGAAATGGAGATGGACGACCTCGACTTCGGGCTGCGCCAGCATCGCCTCGAGCGGCGCCTCGAGGCCGGCGCCGTCGGCGAGGTCGGCCGTCACCAGCATGCCCGCGGCATCGAAGCCGCGCAGCGACAGGATGCGCGAGCGCAGCATCGGCGGCACCTCGCCCGGCGCCGGATCGGCCTCGATCGCAGCTTGGCGGACGTAGACGGCGTGGCTCGCCCGGAACGGCGTCGGCGCGCTGTGATGCTCGAAATGGACCAGGATCAGCTCCTCGCCCGGTTCGGCGTCGGCGAGGCTGACGCGGCACGGAAAGCCGCCTTCGGGTCCGGCGGTGCGGCGGACGGCGCCGCGGGCGGCGAGTTCGGCCTCGCCGAGCGTGAACAGGTCGGCGAACAGCGCGCGCGGCAGCGGGCGAATGCGGAAGCTCATGGCAAATCTCCTTCGCCGCCCGCCTTGGCCGCCGCGCGGCCGCCGCGCGTCCCGATCCTTGCTGCCGAACCCGCTTCGCGGGAGCCGTTGCCGGTCCGGAACGTATAGGGGTGATGGCGACCCCCGGCATCTTCCCGACCTTTTTCCTGTCCGGCTTCGAATGCTCGACCTTCTGGTGGAAGGACCAGGGCCGGCGCGACCTGTGCGAGGAGACCCAGCATCGCCGGCATGCCGACGCCGATTATGCGATGCTGCCCCCGCTCGGCATTGCCGTCGCGCGTGAGGGCATACCGTGGCCGATGGTCGACCGCGGCGGCGGCGCCTACGACTTCGGCTATATCGACCCGTTCCTGGCGGCGATGCGGCGGCACCGCATCCTGCCGATCTGGGATTTGTGCCATTACGGCTATCCCGAGGACGCCGATCCGTTCGCCGACGATTTCGCAACGCGGTTCGCCGATTATTCGAGGGCCGCGGCGGCCTACGTGACCGAGCGCCACCACGGGCCTCATTTCTTCACGCCGATGAACGAGATCACCTTCTTCGGCTATATGGCCGGCGAATGGGCGTGGGCGGCGCCGTTCGGGCGGGACCGGGCGCGGCGGCGCGAGCTGACCCTGGCCATGTGCCGGGCCGACATCGCCGGCGTCAGGGCGATTCGCGAGATCGTGCCCGACGCGCGCATGGTCCATATCGATCCTTTGATCCTGGTGGTGCCGCCGCTCGACCGGCCCGATCTGGCTGAGGCGGCGCGGCGGGAGAGCTGCGACGACGCCTTCCTCGCCTTCGACGTCATTTCCGGTCGGCTTCATCCCGAGCTGGGCGGCGGCCCGGAGATCCTCGATATCGCCGGCTTCAACAATTACAGCTTCGGGCAGATGGAATATCGTGAAAGCGGTCCGCACGCGGCGCTCGCGCCCGGCGATCCGCGGGTGCGGCCGCTGTGCGACCTGATCGAGCAGGGCTGGAAGCGCTACCGCCGGCCGGTGATCGTCGCCGAGACCTCGGGCATGGAGGGCGGCCGCGACGACTGGCTCAACGACATCGTGCGGGAATCGCTGGCCGCGGTGAACCGCGGCGTCGATCTCCACGGCGTGTGCATGTTCCCGGCCGTGGACATGCCCGACTGGCATACCGGCAAGTGGCTCAACAACGGCATCGCCGATCTGGTGGCGCAGCCGGACGGCGATTTGAAGCGCGTGCCGTTCCAGCCTTATGTCGATGCGCTTCACGCCTGGCAGCAGCGGCTCAACCGCGTGACCGAACTGGATGATGATCCGTTCGACACGGCCATCGACCTCGACGACATCGTCCGGGCGGCGCGCGAGCTGAAGCCGCGGGCGGACGCGGATTGGCATTGAGTCTCCTTGAGAATTTCCTCGACGTTGAGCTCGGGATGTGGAAAATTGACGGCCTGGAATGCGTGGAGGGAGTCATGACATTGAAAATGGGCCTGTTGATCCTCGCCGTCGGGGCAGTCGTGCCGGGCGCCGCGGCCGCACAGGAAGGATCGTCCGGCACGGGCGAAGGCGTTTATTTCCCCTATCCCGCGGAGTCGCTGCGGCTGCGCGAGGAGGGGGTCGTTCGCTACCGCGTCAAGGTCAGCAGCAAGGGGCTGCTCGAAAGCTGCCAGGTCGTGCAGAGCAGCGGCTATACCCGCCTCGATCGGGCGACCTGCCAGATGCTGACGATGCACGCCGAGTTCAAGCCGAAGCGGGATGTGGACGGCCGCAAGATCAGCTCGGTGCGCGAGGGCCAGATCGTCTGGAAGATCAGCTAGGCTATTTGCGTCCCTTGTGCCGGATGTTGCCCGGGCGGCCGCGCCGGCCCTGAACGGCTGGCCTCGCACCGGCTTTGCCGGCCTGCCTGCCGTCGCGGCGCAAAGTGGCGCGGTCGCCGGCCCCGCCAGCCGCGTCCGGCAGCTCGAAACGGAGGCCGCCGCTCACCGGATTGGCTTCGACCAGCCTCAGCTTGAGGCGCCGGCCGGGTGCGAACGCCTCGCCCGTGTCGTCGCCGGTGAGCGTCCGGCTCGCCTCGTCGTAACGGAAATAGTCGCTGCCGAGGGTGGAGACCGGCACCAGGCCGTCGCCGCCGAGCCCCTCGACGGTGGCGAAGAAGCCGAACGGCTGGACCCCGGTGATGCGGCAATCGACCAGCTCGCCCACCCGCTCCGACAAATAAGCGGCGACATAGCGGTCGATCGTCTCGCGCTCGGCCTCCATCGCCCGCCGCTCGTGCTGGGAGATGAGCTCGCCGGTGACTTCCATCGCATCCGCTTCCGAATCGGCGAGGCCGCCCTCCCCCAGCCCGTAGCTGCGCACCAGCGAGCGGTGGACGAGAAGGTCGGCATAGCGGCGGATCGGGCTGGTGAAATGGGCGTAGGAGCCGAGCGCCAGGCCGAAATGGCCGTGATTCTCGGGTGAATAATAGGCTTGGGTCTGCGTGCGCAGGATCTGCTCCATGATCTGGGGAAGGATGTCGGGCTCCTCCCCGCAGCGGGGAGGGGGACCGCTCGCGTCAGCGAGGGGTGAAAGGGCGCCGGGGACCGCGTGGGTCTCCGGGCCCCCTCCACCAGCCGGGCTGGTCCCCCTCCCCGTCCCGGGGAGGATCGATTCGCCCGTCCCTCTCACCCGCTCGATAATGCGGTTGAACGTGGCGGGGCGGATCACCTGGCCGAGCGCGAAATCGATCCCGAAGGTCTCGAGATAGTCCTTGAGCGCGACCAGTTTCTCCCGGCCGGGCGGCTCGTGGTCGCGATACATGACCGGCGCCTTTTTAGCCTCGAGCGCCTTGGCCGCGGCCACGTTGGCGGCGATCATATAATCCTCGATCAATTTATGGGCATCGAGCCGCTCGCGCGGGGCGACGGACAGGATGCGGCCCTTCTCGTCGAGCATCACGCGGCGCTCGGGCAGGTCGAGCTCGAGCGGAGCGCGCTTGGCGCGGGCGCGGAAGAGGGCGCTCCAGCACGCCCAGAGCGGTCTCAGGGCCGACTCGACGAGCTCGGGCGGCACTGCGGGCGCGGAAGGCTCAAGCTCCGGCATCGCGCAGGGGGAAGAGAAGACCTCAACCCGCTCCTCCCGGGACCGGGGAAGGGGACCGCTCGCATCGGCGAGGGGTGGAGGAGGCCCTTCACCGGCAGAGCGGGTCGCGGGGCCCCCTCCCCCACCTTCGCTGGTCGCCCTCCCCGTGCCGGGGAGGATTTGATCGATCGCCGCCTGGGCATCCTCATAGGCGATGTTGGCCGCGATCCGCACGCGGGCGCGGGTGAAGCGCCAGCTCTTCAGCTGCCCGTCCCTGGATATCTGGAGGTGGCACGCCAAAGCGGCGCGGTCCTCGCCCTCGACCAGGGAGCAGACGTGGGCGCTCAATGTCTCCGGCAGCATCGGCACCACGCGGTCGGGGAAATAGACGCTGTTGCCCCGCTTCCTGGCTTCCTTGTCGAGGGCCGAGCCGGGGCGGACGTAGAAGCTGACGTCGGCGATGGCGACGATCGCCTTCCAGCCGCCGGGATTGGCCGGATCGTCGTCGGCCGCGGCCCACACCGCATCGTCATGGTCGCGGGCGTCGGCCGGGTCGATCGCCACGATCGGAAGGTGGGTGAGGTTCGCGCGCTCGCCGAGGTCCTGCCGGGCGACTCGCTCCGCCTCCTCGATCACGTGGCTCGGGAATTCGTGCGGGATGCCATGCTTGTGGATCGCGATCAGGCTGAAGCTGCGCGGCGCGAACGGGTCGCCGAGCACTTCGGAGACGCGGGCGGCAAGGCGCGGCGGCCGTCCCGTCTTCTCGGCCAGGACGAGGTCGCCCACGTCCGCCTTGCCGCGATCCGCGATGGGGAGCTCGCGCCGCTCCTTCTTTTCGACCGGCCGCAACCAGTAATTCTCGCCTTCCCGGTGGACGACGCCGAGGACCAGCTCACTGCCCTTGAGGAGCTTCTTCATCGGATAGGCGAGATAGCCATTGCCCCTGGCTTCGGTGCGGGCGAGGAGGCGGTCGCCGACCCCCACCGCCGACTTCCGGCCCTTCTCCTGCAGGCGGAGGCGCGGCTCGGGGCCCTCGGCTTCCCAGCGCTCCGGCACCGCCCACGCGTTGCCGCTGTCGTCGACGTCGACGACGCGCAGCACGGTGACCTTGGGCACTCCCCCCATCTTGTGGAAGACCCTGCCCGGGGCGCTGTCGATCAGCCCCTCGTCCGCCATGTCGCGGAGCAGGGTCTTGAGCGCGATCCTGTCGTGCCCGGACAGGCCGAAGGCGCGCGCGATCTCGCGCTTGCCGGCGGGCGCGTCGGAGCTCTCGATGAAGTCGAGGATCTGCCGGCGGCTCGGAAGGCCGGTGCGCTGCGTTGTTCGTGCCATGATCCTCCAACCCCGTCGTGCCGGACTTGATCCGGCATCCCCCTTGCAGACGCGCGGAAGGAGGACCCCGGATCAAGTCGGGCGTGACGTTACCGCCAACTGCGCCATCAGCCTTCCGCCGCGACCACTTGCTGCTCGATGGTGCCGAAAATGGCGTGGCCGTGCTCGTCATCCATCCAGATGCGGACGGTGTCGCCCGCCTTGAGGAACGGCGTCGCCGGCTTGCCCTCGAGAATGGTTTCGACGGTTCGGATCTCGGCGAGGCAGCTGTAGCCGAGCCCGCCCTGCGCGATCGGCTTGCCGGGTCCGCCGTCGGCGTCGCGGTTGGAGACGGTGCCGGAGCCGACCATCGTGCCGGCGCCGACATTGCGGGTCTTGGCAAGGTGCGCGATCAAGGTACCGAAGTCGAAATTCATATCCTCGCCGGCATCCGCGCGCCCGAACGGCTGGCCGTTGAGGTCGACCTTCAGCGGCCCGTGGAGCTTGCCGCCGCGCCAGCGGTCGCCGAGCTCGTCCGGGGTGACGAATACCGGCGACAGCGCCGAGGCGGGCTTGGACTGGAGGAAGCCGAAGCCCTTGGCGAGCTCGGCGGCAATGAGGTTGCGGAGGCTGACGTCGTTGACGAGCCCGACGAGCAGGATGTGGTCCAGCGCCTGCTCGCGGCTGACGCCGCGCGGGACGTCGCCGGTGACGACGACCACCTCCGCCTCCAGATCGCAGCCCCAGCTCTCGTCTACGAGCGGGATCGGGTCGCGCGGGCCGAGCATTTCGTCCGAAGCCCCCTGGTACATCAGCGGATCGGTCCAGAAGCTTGCGGGCATCTCCGCCCCCCTCGCCTGCCGGACCAGCTGGACGTGGTTCACATAGGCCGAGCCGTCGGCCCATTGATAAGCGCGCGGCAACGGCGCCGCCGCCTGCCGCTCGTGGAAACGCTCCCTGGGAATGGTGCGGTGGGCGAGGTCCGTGTCCAGCAGGCGCAGCTGCGGCTCGACCGCGCCCCAGTCGTCGAGCGCCGCCTGCAGGGTCGGCACGATGTGAGTCGCGTCCGCGCACCAGGCGAGGTCGTGCGACACCACCACCAGCCGCCCGTCGCGGCCCAGCTTCAAGCTGCCCAGTTTCATCCGGCTCCACTGGCATTTCGCCCCCGCCTTGGCTAGGGGTCGCCGCCAGCCAGGAGTTACGAGAATATGGGCAAGCATGAACCGATCGTCGCCGGCGACGAACGCGCGGCCGCCGCCGCCGAAATCGCCGGCCTTATCGCGCGCGCGCGCAAGGCGCAGGCGCAGATCGACAATTACACGCAGCAGCAGGTCGACGCGCTGATCCGCGCCATGGTCTGGTCGGTGGCGAAGCCCGGCACCGCCGAGGAGATCGCCCGCCACACCGTCGAGGAGACCCAGCTCGGCAATTATGACGGCAAATATCTGAAGATCTTCCGCAAGACCCGCGCGGCCTTGATGGACATATTGGACGACCGCTCGGTCGGAGTGATCGGCGAATATCCGGAACGGGAGATCGTCGTGCTGGCAAAGCCGGTCGGTGTGATTGGCGCGCTCTCCCCCTCCACCAACCCCGAAGCCACCCCGGTCATCAAGGCCATCAATGCGGTCAAGGGCCGCAACGCCATCGTGATCGCCCCACATCCGCGGGCCAAGCTCACCAACAAGCTGGTCGTCGACAAGATGCGCGAGGCGCTGGAGAAGATGGGCGCCCCCGCCGACCTCGTCATCGCGATCGAGACGCCGACCCTCGAGAAGACTAACGAACTGATGAAGCAGTGCGACCGTATCCTCGCCACCGGCGGCGCGCCGATGGTGAAGGCCGCCTATTCGAGCGGCACGCCCGCTTTGGGCGTCGGCGCCGGCAATGCGGTGATCACCGTCGACGAGACCGCCGACCTCGACGACGCGGCCGAGAAGATCCGCCTTTCCAAAACGCTCGACATGGCCGCCTCCTGCTCGTCGGACAACAGCGTCCTTCTCGTCGACGCGATCCACGACGAGATGCTCGCCAAGCTGGTCGAGAAAGGCGGCCTCGTTCTCGACGACGAGCAGAAGGCGAAGCTCCAGGCCGTGCTCTGGGTCGACGGGGTGCTCAACCCGAAGATCGTCGCGCAACCCCCTGAGGCGATCGCGGCCATGGCCGGCTTCGACATCCCCGAGGGCACCAAATTCTTCATCGTCCCGGAGACCGGCGCGGGCGCGGATTTTCCCTTTTCCGGCGAGAAGATGACCGTGACGACGACTCTGTATCGGGTCGCCGACATCGACGAGGCGATCGCGATGACCAACCGCATCCAGGCCTATCAGGGCCAGGGCCACAGCTGCGGCATCTATTCGCGCTCGGACGCCAACATCATGAAGCTCGCCGAGGCGACGCGGACCTGCCGGGTCATGGTCAACCAGCCCCAGGCCGCGTCGAACAGCGGCAACTTGTGGAACGGCATGCGCCAGACCTTCTCGCTCGGCTGCGGCTCCTGGGGCGGCACCGGCACCAGCAACAACATCAACTGGCGCGACCTGATCAACGAGACCTGGGTTTCGAAGCCGCTCGCGGTGCCGAAGGAGCTGCCGAGCGATGAAAAGCTGTTCGGCGACGTGATCGGGAAATTGGGCTGAGCGCGAGCATTAGCGGCCATCCCACGGTTCGGCATCACGCTAAGGGACCGCGAACGAGGAGAGATGCATGAAGGCGCTGGTCAAGAAGGAGCGGGCCCGCGGCCTATGGCTCGAGGAGGTTCCCGAGCCGGAGCCGGGCCCCGACGACGTGCTGATCAGGGTGAAGCGGGCCGCGGTCTGCGGCACCGATCTTCACATCTACAAATGGGACGAGTGGGCGCAGAAGACGATTCCGGTGCCGATGGTGGTCGGCCACGAATTCGTCGGCGAGGTCGCCGAGGTCGGCTCGAACGTCAATGATTATGCCCCGGGGATGATCGTCTCGGGCGAAGGCCATGTCGTCTGCGGCCGCTGCCGCAACTGCATGGCGGGCCGGCGCCACCTCTGCCCGCGCACCAGCGGCATCGGCGTCAACCGGCCGGGCGCCTTCGCCGAATATATCGCGATTCCGGATGCGAACGTCTGGCGTCACGCGGAGGGGATCGACCTCGACGTGGCGGCGATCTTCGATCCGTTCGGCAATGCCGTCCACACCGCGCTCCAGTGGGACATGGTCGGTGAGGACGTGCTGATCACCGGCGCCGGCCCGATCGGTGCGATGGCGGCGGCGGTGGCGAAACATGCCGGCGCGCGGCACGTCGTGATCACCGACGTCAACGACTATCGGCTGTCGCTCGCGGCCCAGCTCGGCGCCACGCGAACCGTCAATGTGGGGCGCGAGCGACTGAAGGACGTCCAGAAGGAGCTCGGCATGACCGAGGGCTTCGACGTCGCCATGGAGATGTCGGGCAATCCGGCGGCGTTCCGCGACCTGCTCGACAACATGGCCCATGGTGGCAAGGTTTCGATGCTCGGCATACCGGAAGGCGAGATGGCGATCGACTGGAACAAGGTCATCTTCAACATGCTGACCATCAAGGGCATTTACGGCCGGGAGATGTTCGAAACCTGGTACAAGATGAGCGTGATGGTCCAGTCCGGCCTCGATCTCGCGCCGATCATCACCCACCGCCTCCCTTACCAGGATTACGAACAGGGTTTCCAGGCGATGCTCCAGGGCGGCACCGGCAAGGTCGTGCTCGATTGGAGCTGAGCTGGGAGGTGGGGACAGTTACTAGTAACTGTCCCCGAAAGAAGAGGTCCCAAATGTACGGCAAGTTCGAGCAGCATCTCGCGGGCGAGATAGACGGCATTCGCGAGGCCGGCTTCTACAAGAGCGAGCGGGTGATCACGACGCCCCAGGGCTCCCATGTCGGGGTCGCGTCGGGCGAGGACGTCATCAACCTGTGCGCCAATAATTATCTCGGCCTCGCCCAGGACGAGCGGGTCAAGGCGGCGGCGATGGCCGGTCTCGAGCGCTGGGGCTATGGCATGGCTTCGGTGCGCTTCATCTGCGGCACGCAGTCGATCCACAAGCAGCTCGAGGACCAGCTCACCGGCTGGCTGCGTACCGACGACACCATCCTCTACCCGTCCGCCTTCGACGCCAATGGCGGCCTGTTCGAGACGTTGCTGGGGCCGGAGGATGCGGTCATTTCGGACGAGCTCAACCACGCCTCGATCATCGACGGCATCCGGCTCTGCAAGGCCAAGCGATACCGCTATCGGAATAACGACATGGCCGACCTCGAGGCCCAGCTCCAGGCGGCGGACGCCGCCGGCGCGCGGTTCAAGCTGATCTCGACCGACGGCGTCTTCTCGATGGACGGCTACATCGCCCAGCTCGACCGGATCTGCGACCTCGCCGAACGCCATGGTGCGCTCGTCCATGTCGACGACAGCCATTCGACCGGCGTGGTGGGTGCGCACGGCCGCGGCACCCACGAACATTGCGGCGTGATCGAGCGCGTCGACATCATCACCTCGACGCTCGGCAAGGCGCTGGGCGGGGCCAGCGGCGGCTTCACCAGCGGCCGCGCCAGGATCGTCGAGCTGCTGCGCCAGCGTTCCCGGCCCTATCTCTTCTCGAACACGGTCGCGCCCATGGTCGTGGCCGGCGCTCAGAAAGCGGTCGAGCTCGCCGCCGAGGGCGACGAGCTCCGCGCGCGGCTTCATGAGAATATGGGCTTCTTCCGGGAGGGCCTCGCCGATGCCGGTTTCGAGCTGCTCCCCGGCGAGCATCCGATCATCCCGGTGATGCTGCACGACGCGCGCCGGGCGGCGGTGCTCGCCGAGGCGCTGCTCGCCCGCGGCGTCTACGTCATCGCTTTCTCCTATCCGGTGGTGCCGAAAGGGCGCGCGCGCATCCGCTGCCAGATCTCCGCCAGCCACACCCGCGAGGAGCTGACCCGCGCCGTCACCGCCTTTGCCGACGCGGATGCCGAAGTGAAGAGAGCCTTATGAGCCAGTTCGATCTCAGCGACGAGCAGCGCCAGATCCAGGAGATGGCGCGAGCATTCACCGCGGACGCGATTACGCCGCATGCGGCGGAATGGGACGAGAAGCATATCTTCCCGCGCGACACGATCCGGGCGGCGGCGGAACTCGGGTTTGGATCCATCTACGTGTCCGAGGAGGCCGGCGGCATCGGGCTGGGGCGGCTGGAGGCGGCGTTGATCATGGAGGCGATGGCCTATGGCGATCCCTCCACCTCGGCGTTCATCTCGATCCACAACATGGCCAGCTGGATGATCGACCGCTTCGGCGCGGCGGCGGTCAAGCAGAAGTACCTGCCGTCGATGGTCACGATGGAGCGGATGGGCTCCTATTGCCTGACCGAGCCCGGTTCCGGCTCGGACGCGGCGGCGCTGAAGACGCGGGCGGTGAAGGACGGCGACTCCTATGTCGTCTCCGGTTCGAAGGCGTTCATCTCCGGCGGCGGCGAGAATGAGATCTACGTGGCGATGGTCCGTACCGGCGTCGAGGGACCGAAGGGAATATCCTGCCTGGTCGTCGAGAAGGGCATGCCGGGCCTCAGCTTCGGAGCGCAGGAACGAAAGCTCGGCTGGCATTCGCAACCGACCGCCCAGGTCAATTTCGACGAGGTCCGGGTGCCGGCGGAGAATCTGGTCGGCGCCGAGGGCGAAGGCTTCCGCATCGCGATGATGGGGCTGGACGGCGGCCGGCTCAACATCGGCGCCTGCTCGCTCGGCGGCGCCCAGCGCTGCCTCGACGAGGCGGTCGCCTACACCAAGGAGAGGAAGCAGTTCGGCACGCCGATCGCGGACTTCCAGGCGACCCAGTTCACCCTCGCCGACATGGAGACCGAGCTCCAGGCGGCACGGATGCTGCTCTACGCCGCGGCGGTGAAGGTGACCGAGAACGCGCCCGACAAATCGAAATTCGCGGCGATGGCCAAGAGGCTGGCGACCGACACCGGCAGCTCGGTGGTCGACCGGGCGCTGCAGCTCCACGGCGGCTACGGCTATTTGATGGACTATCCGATCGAGCGCTTCTGGCGCGATCTGCGCGTCCATTCGATCCTCGAGGGCACCAACCAGATCATGCGGGTCATCGTCGGCCGGGACATGCTCCGCCAATGAGCGACGTGCTGACGCTCGTTCAAGGCAGGATCGGCCGCATCAGGCTCAATCGTCCGAAGGCGATCCATGCCCTGACCAAGGACATGTGCAGCGCGATGATCGCCGCGCTGATCGATTGGCGCGACAATCCCGCGGTGCGTGCGGTTCTGATCGACCATGCCGAGGGCCGCGGCTTCTGCGCCGGCGGCGACATCCGCATGCTGGCCGAAAGCGGCGCCGGCGACGGCTCGGCTGCGCGCGCCTTCTTTCACGAGGAATACCGGCTGAACCACCTGCTGTTCAGCTACGTGAACCCCACCGTGGCGTTCATGGACGGCATCACCATGGGCGGCGGCGTCGGCATTTCGCAGCCGTGCAAATATCGGGTCGCGACCGAGAACACCCGCTTTGCCATGCCCGAAACGGCGATCGGGCTTTTCCCCGACGTCGGCGGCGGCTGGTATCTGCCCCGGCTGCCGGGGCGGGTCGGCCAATATCTTGCGCTTACCGGAACCCGCCTGGACGGCGCGGAATGCCACTATCTCGGGCTGGCCACCCACTATATCCCCCACGACGCACTGGAACGGGTGAAGGCGCGGATCGCAGGATATCCGGAGCGGCTTGAAGCCATTCTCGGCGAGGCGAGCGTGACGCCGCCGGATGCGAGGATCGCTGCCAATCTGGCGGGCATCGACAAGATTTTCGCTTCGGACCGCCTTGGGGACATTCTGGCCGCACTCGAAGCGGACGGTTCCTCCTGGGCCCAGGCCGAGCTCGCGTCGCTCCGCGCCAAGAGCCCGCAGGCTTGCGTGGTTTCGCTGCGGCTGCTGGCCGACGGCGCGAAGATGAAGGATTTCGCGGATGAGATGCGGCAGGAATATGCGGTGGCCACGCGGGTCGTGCAGCGGCACGATTTCGCGGAGGGCGTGCGGTCGGTGCTGATCGACAAGGACGCCCGGCCGCGCTGGGACCCCGCTACGCCGGATGGGGTGACCGACCATATGATCGACACCATCTTTGCGCCCATGCCCGAAGGGCAGCAATGGACGCCGCTTTCGGTAGACGGAGCCAGGCCATGACTTACGAGACGATATTGGTGGAGCAGCGCGGGGCGGTGACGCTGATCACCTTGAATCGGCCGAATGCGCTCAACGCGCTCAACACGTCGGTTCTGGCCGAGCTGATCGACGCTTTCGCAGCCTATGACGGCGACGCCGGCCAGCGCTGCGCCGTGCTGACCGGCAGCGATAAGGCGTTCGCGGCGGGCGCCGACATCAAGGAGATGGCCGAGCAGGACTTTGCCAGCATGTACGGCTCCAACTTCTTCCAGGGGTGGGAGACGGTGACCGCGACCCGCAAGCCCTGGATCGCGGCGGTGGCGGGCTATGCGCTCGGCGGCGGCTGCGAGGTGGCGATGATGGCCGACTTCATCATCGCCGCGGACAATGCCCAGTTCGGCCAGCCCGAGATCAAGCTCGGCGTCACCCCCGGCATGGGCGGCTCCCAGCGCCTGACTCGAGCCGTCGGCAAGGCCAAGGCGATGGAGATGTGCCTCACCGGCCGGATGATGGGCGCGGAGGAGGCGGAGCGCGCCGGGCTGGTGGCCAAGGTCGTGCCGGCGGCGACCCTGGTCGAGGAGGCCATGAAGACGGCGGAGACGATCGCGGGGATGGCGCCGCTGGCGGCGATGGCGACCAAGGAGCAGGTCAATGCCGCGTTCGAAATGGGTCTGGCGCAGGGAATATTGTTCGAGCGGCGCCTGTTCCACGGCCTGTTCGGCAGCGAGGACCAGAAGGAAGGGATGGCGGCGTTCGTGGCCAAGCGCAGGGCGGAATGGACCGGGAAATAGGCTTGGAGAAAAGGGAGGAGCCGCTTCCACCCGCTCGGGCTGAGCTCGTCGAAGCCCTCACCTTGATTTCTGACGGTCGCAAGAGAAAGGAAGCCCTTCGACAGGCTCAGGGCGAACGGTGGTTCCGGAGCCCTGCTTCGGAGTTTGAAACACATGGCACGTATCGCATTTATCGGGCTCGGCAACATGGGCAGCGGCATGGCCGCCAACCTCGCCAAGGCGGGCCATGACGTGCGGGCGTTCGACCTTTCCGCCGAAGCGCTTGAGCGGGCGGAGAAAGCCGGATGCGTGGCGTCCGTATCGGCAGCCGAAGCCGTCGCGAAAGCCGAGGCGGTCGTGACCATGTTGCCGGCGGGCAAGCACGTCCGTGAAGTCTATGAGCGCAATGTCCTCGGCAAGGCGCCGGCCAGTGCCATCCTGATCGATTGCTCGACCATCGATGTCGCCACCGCACGCGAGGAAATCGCGCGGGCGCAGAGCCACGGCTATCGCATGGTCGACGCGCCGGTCTCGGGCGGCATCGCGGCGGCGGATGCCGGCACCCTCACCTTCATGGTCGGCGGCACCAACGAGGCTTTCGAGCGCGCCCAGCCCTTCCTCGAGATCATGGGCAGGGCCGTGATTCATGCCGGCGGCCCCGGCTCGGGACAGGCCGCCAAGATCTGCAACAACATGCTGCTCGGCGCCTCGATGATCGCGACCTGCGAGACGTTCGTGCTCGCCCAGAAGCTGGGGCTCGACCCGCAAACCTTCTTCGACATTGCGAGCCAGGCGTCCGGCCAATGCTGGTCGATGACGAGCTATTGCCCGCTCCCGGGGGTAGGACCCGAGACACCGGCGGACCGGAACTATGACGGCGGCTTCGCGGCAGCCTTGATGCTCAAGGACCTGCGGCTGGCAATGGAGGCGGCGCAGAGCGTCGATTCCTACACGCCGATGGGCAGCCATGCCGAGGAGCTCTACACCCGGTTCGCCGACCGCGGCGGCGGCGGCAAGGATTTCTCGGCCATCATCAAGATGATCGACGATAGCTGGCAGGCTCCGGGAGGGACGACCCCCTCCCCCCCTCCGCCGGGCACCCGATTGTAACCCGTCATTTCCCCGAAAGCGGAATCCCGCTCCTTATGCGGCGCGGGAAGAAAGGCCTTCGGGATTGACCTTCGATCTTCGACTCCCGCTTGCGCGGGATTGACGGACACGGCGGCGCAAATCTTCGACGCACCGGGCCGCCGTCTTGCCGTCCCAGAGGTCCGGCCTACGACGTTCGTGCTTCGGGGCGCCCAGCGCTCGTGCGAGCTCGAGCGCCAGCGTCTCCGCCCGCACCAGCCGGTTGGTGCCCTGCTCGATGGTGATCGGGCGCTCGGTATTGTCGCGCAAGGTCAGGCACGGAATGCCGAGATAGGTGGTCTCTTCCTGGATGCCGCCGCTGTCGGTAATCGCCGCCGCGGCCCCCGCGACGAGGCTCATGAAGCGAACATAGGGCATCGGCTCGATCAGCCTGACCCCGGCCCGCTCGAGCTTGCCGGCAAGGCCGGCGGCGGCGAGCCGCCGGCTGGTGCGCGGGTGGAGCGGGAAGACGAGCGGGAGCTCCGCCTGAACGGCGATGAGCGCGTCGGCCAGGCGCGCGAGCTGCGCGGGATCGTCGACATTGGCCGGCCGATGGAGCGTCACCACGCCGTAGCGGCCGAGCCCCAACTCAGCCGGCACGTCGGCGGCCGCGATGGCCGTCCGGACCAGCTCGAAGCTGTCGAGCATGATGTTGCCCACGCGCGTGATGCGATCGGCCGGGACACCTTCGGCGATCAGATTGGCGTCGGCGTCCGGCGACGGCGTCCACAAGACGTCTGCGATCGCATCCGTGACGAGGCGGTTGATCTCTTCCGGCATCGAGCGGTCCCGGCTGCGCAACCCCGCTTCGAGGTGCACGACCGGGATTCGGAGCTTGGCCGCAACCAGCGCACAGGCGGCAGTCGAATTGACGTCGCCGACCACCACCAGCCAGTCCGGCCGGTCGGCCTCGGCGATCTTCTCATAGGCGACCATCACCCCGCCGGTCTGTGCGGCATGGCTGCCTGAGCCGACGCCGAGGTGATGGTGGGGATCGGGCAGCTTGAGGTCGGCGAAGAAGGCATCCGACATATTGACGTCGTAATGCTGACCGGTGTGGACCAGCACAGGATCGAAATCGGCTGCGGCGGCAAGCGCATGCCACAATGGCGCGACCTTCATGAAATTGGGACGCGCGGCGGCCACGAGATGGATGCGCTGGGTCATTGGACCTGGCTTAGCGCGCAAGCTTTAAGATAGGGTGGAGCAGCTTAGGGTCGCAAGACCGCCGCCACGGCGCGGCTCCACCCGCTCAGCCGTGCTTCGCGGACGTCCGCGCCCATGGCCGGCTCGAAGCGCCGGACGGCACCGCGCATCGCCGCCGCCTCCTCGAGCGAACCGAACATCCCGCAACCGACGCCGGCCAGCATCGCCGCGCCCAGCGCGGTAGTCTCGACGAAGTCGGGGCGCTCCACGGTCAGATCCAGCATGTCCGCCAGATCCTGGGCGAGCCAGTCGTTCGCCGCCATGCCGCCGTCGATCTTGAGACGGTCCCAGGCCGCGCCGTCGGATGCGAACGCCGTCATCAGATCGTGGGTTTGGTGGGCCATGGCCTCGAGCGCGGCACGGACGACATGGGCCCGGCCCGTGGCGAAGCTGAGGCCGGAGATCGCGGCGCGGGCGGACGGCTGCCAGTGGGGGGCGCCAAGCCCCGACAGCGCGGGCACCAGATTGACGCCGCCGCTGTCGGGGACGGAGCGCGCCAGCTCCTCGCTTTCGGCGGAGCTTGCCAGCAGCCCGAGATCATCGCGCAGCCATTTGACCAGGCTGCCGGCGACGAACACCGACCCTTCGATCGCATAGCTGCGGGCACCGCCCAGCTGCCAGGCGATGGTCGAGAGCAGGCGGTGGCGGCTGTGCTGGAGCTGGTCGCCCGTATTGGCGAGCACGAACGCGCCGGTGCCGTAGGTCGCCTTGGTATCGCCGGGGGCGAGGCAGCCTTGGCCGATCGAGGCGGCCTGCTGGTCGCCGGCCATGCCGGAGATCGGGATCGCGGCGCCGAACAGCTCCGGTCGCGTTTCGCCGAGGGACCCCGCGCAATCGACGATCCGCGGCAGCGAATTCGCAGGGATATTGAAAAGCTCGAGCAGCTCCTCGTCCCAGCCGCCAGTGGAGATATTCATCAGCGCGGTCCTCGAGGCGTTGGTGGCGTCGCTGATGTGGAGCCCGCCGGTCAGGCGGTAGACCAGCCAGCTCTCGACCGTGCCGACCAGCAGGTCGCCGGCCGCCTCGCCCAGCTGCGGCCAGTTCGCCAGCGCCCAGGCGATCTTGGTCGCACTGAAATAGGGATCGAGGAGCAGCCCGGTCTTCGCCTGCACCAAGGGTTCATGGCCCGCTTCCTTGAGGCTGCGGCAGAGATCGGCGGTCCGCCGGTCCTGCCAGACGATCGCGGGGGCGAGCGCCTTTCCCGTCCGCCGGCTCCAGAAGACGATGGTCTCGCGTTGGTTGGTGATGCCGATGGCGGCGATCCGGTCCGGTCCGCCCGCCTCGGCGACCATCGCCCGGGCGCAGGCGAGGCTCTCATTCCAGATCTGCTCGGCATCATGCTCCACCAGCCCCGGACCGGGATAATGCTGGTCGAGGTCGCGCTGCTCGGTCCCGACGCAGCGGCCCTCGGCGGCGAACAGCATTGCCCGGGTGCTGGTCGTCCCTTCATCGACAACGAGGATGGTGTCAGACATGGAGTTCCTCCCCTCGCCACACCGTCATTCCCGCGAGATCGGGAATCCAGCTTTTTCTTCCAAAGACAGCGGCAAGCACTGGATTCCCGCTTTCGCGGGAATGACGTAGGAGAGCGCGTGGAAAGCTTCGACCTCCTCATTGTCGGCGGCGGCATCAACGGCGCGGCCATCGCTCGCGACGCGGCGCTGCGCGAGAAGAAGGTGCTGCTGGTCGAAAGGGACGACCTCGCGCAGCATACCAGCTCGGCCTCCTCGAAGCTGGTCCACGGCGGCCTTCGCTACCTCGAATATTACGAGTTCCGGCTGGTCCGCGAAGCGCTGCGGGAGCGCGAGACCCTGCTCCGCACCGCCCCGCACATCGTGCGGCCGCTGCGCTTCCTGCTGCCGCAGGCACAGGGCGGCCGGCGGTGGTGGATGGTGCGGGCGGCACTGCTGCTCTACGACCTGTTTGCCGCGCGCGGCAGCCTGCCGCGGTCGCGAAGCGCGGGGCGAAGCGAAGGCAATGGGCTCAAGCCGGGTCACCGCCTGCTCTCCTACTGGGACGCCTCGGTCGACGATGCCAGGCTGGTGGTGCTGAACGCGGTCGATGCCGCGGAGCATGGCGCGGCGATTGCGACCCGGACCGAGTTCCTCTCGGCGCGGCGCCATGGCGAAATGTGGCGCGCCGAGCTGTCGGGCGGCCGCACGGTCGAGGCAAGGACCATCGTCAATGCCGCCGGCCCGTGGGTGGCGGACGTGCTGAGGCAGCGGCTACGCGAAACGAGCAAAAGCCGGGTGCGGCTGATCAGGGGCAGCCATATCGCGGTCCCGCGGCTCGACCAAGCCGAGGACGCCTACATCCTCCTGCAGCCCGACGGCCGCGTCGTCTTCGCCATCCCCTATGGGGAATTGACCTTGATCGGGACCACGGACGTGCCGGTCGACACGCCCGAAGAGGCGACCATAAGCGAGGAGGAGATCCGCTATCTGTGCGAGGCGGTCGATCGCTATTTCGTGAGGCAGGTCGTGCCCGCCGACGTCGTCTGGAGCTATTCCGGGCTGCGCTCGCTCTACGACGACGGCGCCGCCGAGGCGAAGGCGGTGAGCCGCGACTATCATCTCGAGCTCGACCAGGATCCGGGCCCGAAACTGCTCTCCGTTTACGGCGGCAAGATCACCACCGCCCGTGCGCTGGCCCAGGAGGCGCTCGACCTGCTCGAAATCGACGGGCGGCGGCGCACCGCTTTTGAGGCGCTGCCCGGCGGCGACTTGATGCCCGCCTTCAATGTCTGGCTGGCGGGGCTGACCTGGCTGCCGCCGCCGCTGCTGGCCCGCCTTGCCCGCGCCTATGGCACCCGCCTCCCCAGGCTGCTCGGCGGAGCCGCCCGGATCGAGGATCTCGGCCGCCATTTCGGCGCCGGCCTCTACGAGGCCGAGCTGCGCTATCTCACCGCGCACGAATTCGCCCGTACGGCTGAAGACATATTGTGGCGGCGCACCAAGCTCGGCCTCCGGATGAGCGCGGCCGAGCAAGCGGCGCTCACAGCCTGGTTGAGCTAGCGACCTTCGTGAAGCGGATCGGTGCCCAGCGGCGGGACTTCCCCCCAGCTTCCTTTTCGCTTCGTCGCCTCGTTGTTTCTC